>CALFNR010000123.1:0-14672 GCA_937903005.1 uncultured Lachnoclostridium sp.
GCAAGGGCTTCACAGGCAAAACCACCAACACCGCCAACACCGAAGATTGCTACTCGTTTGGCTGCAAGAGTTTGTAGAGTCTCTTTTCCTAATAATAGTTCGGTTCTTGTAAATTCTGTTTCCATTGTTGTTTCCTTTCAAAGTAAATTGTCACTAGAATATTATATCGAATGTGGGGGGAAATGCAAGGGGGGAGATGAAGAGAAGTATAGTGATGTTATTGCTTTACCTTATAATGTTAGCAGGCGACATTGACTTACCGTGTCTGTAAATTAAACTTAATAAAATATACATACTTAATTTGCAACTTTATATTATTAAGTATTTTCAAAATTATCTTGCTTTTCTTAAATCCCTGTATTATAATCATTAACAACGAACAAAGGCGTTCTAGAATCATTCGATTCCAGAACGCCTTTTTTTTAACTTATGGAAAAATTATTAGATTAATGCGAGGAGCCAAGAACCGCAAGAAGGAGGATTTACATGAATAAAGGGATGGAAGAATGTAAGCGAAGCCAGGCAGGCTTATACGACCCACGATTCGAACACGATAACTGTGGTATCGGTGCAATCGTGAATATTAAGGGTAAAAAAACACACAGTACCGTTGAGGGTGCATTAAAAATTGTTGAAAACTTAGAGCATCGTGCCGGAAAAGATGCAGAGGGAAAAACTGGTGATGGTGTTGGAATCTTACTACAGATTTCCCATAAGTTCTTTTCAAAAGCAGCAAAGGAAATGAACATAGAGTTAGGTGGAGAAAGAGAGTATGGTGTCGGCATGTTCTTCTTTCCGCAAGATGAATTAAGCAGGAGACAGGCAATGAAAATGTTTGAAATCATTGTGGAAAAAGAAGGATTATCTTTACTTGGCTGGAGGGAAGTTCCAACTTATCCAGAAATCTTAGGTTCCACTGCATTAGAATGTATGCCATGCATTTTGCAGTGCTTTATCAAAAAGCCAAAGAATGTGGCAAAAGGATTAGATTTTGATAGAAAACTATACATTGCAAGAAGAATTTTCGAACAAAGTAATGATGATACTTATGTGGTTTCGTTGTCCAGCAGAACAATTGTGTACAAAGGAATGTTTTTAGTTGGTCAGTTACGTTCCTTCTTCCATGATTTACAGGATAAGGATTATGAATCAGCAATCGCCATGGTTCACTCCCGTTTCAGTACCAATACACAGCCAAGCTGGCAGAGAGCACATCCAAACCGTTTTATTGTACATAATGGAGAGATTAATACAATACGTGGTAATGCAGATAAAATGCTTGCTCGTGAAGAAACCATGGAATCAGTGCATTTAAAAGGAGAGCTCCACAAAGTACTTCCTGTTGTAAATACAGAAGGTTCTGACTCTGCAATGCTTGATAATACATTAGAGTTCCTTGTTATGAGTGGAATGGAACTTCCATTAGCAGTTATGATTACAATTCCAGAACCATGGTACAATAACAAATATATTTCACAGGATAAGAAAGATTTCTATCAATACTATGAGACTATGATGGAAGCCTGGGATGGTCCAGCATCCATTCTTTTCTCCGATGGTGACCAGATGGGTGCAATCCTTGACCGAAACGGATTACGTCCTTCTCGTTATTATGTGACAACAGATGATCAGGTAATCTTATCTTCTGAAGTTGGTGTCTTAGACATTCCAGCAGAAAAGATAGTGAAAAAGGCAAGATTAAGACCAGGAAAAATGCTGCTAATTGATACGGTAAAAGGTGAAATTATAGACGATGATGACATCAAGAGCCGTTACGCATCCAGTCAGCCTTTTGGAGAATGGTTAGATGCTAATTTAGTGCATTTAAAAGATTTGAAGATTCCAAACGAAAAAGTGGAAGAGTACAGTGATGAGGAAAGAGCTCGAATTCAGAAAGCATTTGGCTATACATACGAAGAAATCAAAGATTCCATTATTCCGATGGCTATAAATGGAGGAGAACCAACTGCTGCAATGGGAATGGACGGTGCGATTCCAGTACTTTCTGATAAGCCACAGCCATTATTTAATTATTTTAGACAGTTATTTGCCCAGGTAACCAATCCACCAATTGACGCGATTCGAGAAAAGATTGTAACCTCTACCGCTGTTTACATTGGAGAAGATGGAAATCTGTTAGAGCAGAAACCTGAAAACTGTCATGTATTAAGAGTAAATAATCCAATCTTAACCAACACAGACTTGCTTAAGATTAAAAATATGAAGGTAGAAGGATTTAAAGTGGAAGTAATTTCAATTTTATTCTACAAAAATACTTCCTTAGCAAAAGCCATTGACCGCTTATTTGTGGAAGCGGATCGTGCTTATAAAGACGGAGCAAACATTTTGATTCTGAGCGATCGCGGAGTAGACGAAAACCATGTTCCAATTCCTTCATTGCTTGCTATTTCAGCATTGCAGCAACATTTAGTTCGTACAAAGAAAAGAACAAGTGTGGCAATGATTCTGGAAAGTGCAGAACCTAGAGAAGTGCATCATTTTGCAACCTTATTAGGATATGGTGTCTGTGCTGTCAATCCTTATCTAGCACAGGATACCATCAAAGAAATGATTGATAAAAATATGCTGAACAAAGATTACTATGCTGCAGTGGAAGATTACAACAAAGCGGTTATTTCCGGTATTGTGAAAATTGCTTCCAAAATGGGTATTTCTACAATTCAGTCCTATCAGGGTTCTAAAATATTTGAAGCAATCGGCTTAAGCAAAGATGTTATTGACCGTTATTTCACAGGAACAGTGAGCCGTATCGGTGGTATCGATATTAAAGATATTGAAAAACAGGTGGACGATTTACATACGAAAGCATTTGACCCATTAGGTTTAGATGTTGATTTGAACTTAGAGACAACGGGAAGTCATAAATTAAGAAGCGGTGCAGACAAAGAAGAACATTTGTATAATCCACAGACCATACATTTATTGCAGATGGCTACACGCACTGGTAATTATGACATGTTTAAAGAATATACTTCTTGTATTGATAAAGAAGAAGGGTGCATCAATTTACGTGGATTACTTGACTTTGATTATCCAGAAAAGGGCATTGATATTAAAGAAGTAGAAAGTGTGGATTCCATTGTAAAACGATTTAAGACAGGCGCCATGTCCTACGGTTCTATTTCTCAGGAAGCTCATGAGACCTTAGCAATAGCAATGAATCATTTAGGTGGAAAATCCAATACTGGTGAAGGTGGAGAGAGTCTGGAACGTTTAAAGAGTGCTGGTAGTAAAGTAGACCGCTGTTCTGCAATTAAACAAGTTGCTTCCGGTCGTTTTGGTGTAGATTCCAGATATTTAGTCAGTGCAAAAGAAATTCAGATTAAGATGGCACAGGGAGCAAAACCAGGTGAAGGTGGACATTTACCAGGAGGAAAGGTATATCCTTGGATTGCCAAAACAAGAAATTCAACGCCAGGTGTGAGCTTAATTTCCCCACCACCTCATCATGATATCTATTCCATCGAGGATTTGGCACAGTTAATTTACGACTTAAAGAACTCCAATACCAATGCAAGAATATCTGTTAAATTAGTTTCTGAGGCTGGTGTTGGTACGGTTGCAGCAGGTGTTGCCAAGGCGGGAGCAGGAGTTATCCTTATCTCTGGTTATGATGGCGGTACTGGTGCAGCTCCTAAGAGTTCCATTCACAATGCTGGTCTTCCTTGGGAACTTGGTTTGGCAGAAACACACCAGACGCTTATGATGAATGGCCTTCGTAATAAGGTTGTAATTGAAACAGATGGTAAATTGATGAGTGGTCGTGACGTAGCAATTGCAGCAATGTTGGGTGCAGAAGAATTTGGTTTTGCAACAGCTCCTTTAGTATCCTTAGGATGTGTCATGATGCGTGTCTGTAACTTGGATACATGTCCAGTGGGAATTGCAACACAGAATCCAGAGCTTCGTAAGAGATTTAAGGGAAAACCAGAGTATGTAGAAAACTTTATGCGTTTTGTCGCTCAGGAATTGCGAGAATATATGGCTAAGTTAGGTGTAAAGACAGTAGGCGATCTAGTAGGACGTACGGACTTGTTAAAACGCCGTCACGTTGGAAACAAATTTGCTGAGAAAGTGGATTTATCCGCAATTCTATCCAATGATTTTGATGATAAGGCAAATAATAAATTTAATCCAGCACAGGTTTATGACTTCCATTTAGAAAATACAATTGACGAGTCAGTATTTTTAAAGAAATTTAAAAATAACCTGGCTACAGGTCAGAAGAAGACAATTGAAGTAAATGTTTCCAATACAGACCGTGCCCTAGGAACCATCTTTGGTGCTGAGATTACAAGGCATTTTGATAATACATTAGAAGAAGACACCTTTACCATCAAATGTAATGGTGCTGGTGGACAGAGTTTTGGAGCTTTCATTCCAAAGGGTCTTACATTAGAACTTTGCGGTGACAGCAACGATTATTTAGGAAAAGGTCTTTCCGGTGGTAAGATTGTAGTGTACCCTCCAAAAGGAACTACATTTAAGGCAGAAGAAAATATAATCATCGGTAACGTTGCATTATACGGTGCCACAAGTGGTAAGGCATTTATTAATGGTGTGGCAGGAGAACGTTTCTGTGTTCGGAATTCAGGTGCCACAGCGGTAGTAGAAGGTGTCGGCGACCATGGCTGTGAGTATATGACAGGTGGACGGGTTGCTGTGCTTGGTGCGACGGGTAAAAACTTCGCAGCCGGTATGTCAGGTGGTATTGCTTATGTACTTGATGAAGAAAGTGATTTATACCTAAAACTGAATAAGGAGCTTGTTTCTACAGAAGCCGTTACGGATAAGTATGATGTGTTAGAATTAAAGACTATGATTCAGGAACATGTAGAATGTACTAATTCAGAGAAAGGAAAAGAAATCTTAGAGCATTTTAAAGATTATCTTCCTAAGTTTAAGAAAATCATTCCACATGATTATAAGCGCATGCAGAAAACAATTGTTCAGATGGAAGAAAAAGGATTGTCAAGTGAACAGGCGCAAATCGAAGCATTTTATTCTAACATAAGAAAATAAGGAGGGGCTATAGTATGGGTAAACCAACTGGATTTTTAGAATATGAGAGAAAAAACAGCACAGCAGTTGAACCAAAGGAACGTATCAAAAACTTTTGTGAATTTCACATTCCATTGTCAGAGGAAGAGCGGACAGAGCAGGCTGCAAGATGTATGAATTGTGGTGTTCCATTTTGCCAATCTGGAATGTTAATTGGAGGAATGGCTTCAGGCTGTCCTCTTAATAACCTGATTCCAGAGTGGAATGATTTATTATATACAAACAACTTTGAACAGGCATTACATCGTCTGCAAAAAACCAATAATTTTCCAGAGTTTACTTCTCGTGTCTGCCCATCTCCTTGCGAGGCAGCATGTACTTGTGGACTCAACGGAAACCCAGTTTCTATCAAAGAAAATGAAAATTATATTATTGAACACGCTTATGAAAAGGGTTACATAAAACCGAACCCTCCAAAGGTAAGAACAGGTAAGAAAGTTGCTATCGTAGGATCTGGCCCTTCTGGACTTGCAGCTGCAGACCAGTTAAACAAGAGAGGACATTCTGTAACCGTATTTGAAAGAAATGATAGAATTGGCGGACTTTTGATGTACGGAATTCCTAATATGAAATTGGAAAAGCACGTGATTGACCGTAAAGTGAATCTGATGAAAGAAGAAGGGGTTACCTTCTTAACCAATGCAGATGTTGGTAAGAATGTTAAGGCTGAAAAGCTCCTAAAAGAATACGACAGCGTCATTTTATGCTGTGGTGCTTCCAATCCAAGAGATATTAAAGTTCCAGGAAGAGATGCCAATGGAATTTATTTTGCAGTAGACTTTTTAACTAGAACAACAAAGAGCTTATTGGATTCTGAGTTTAAAGATAACAGTTTTATTCCTTGCAAGGATAAAAATGTTCTTGTAATTGGCGGTGGTGATACTGGAAATGATTGTGTTGGCTCTAGCATCCGACTTGGTGCAAAGAGTGTCATTCAATTAGAAATGATGCCAAAACTTCCAGAAGAGAGATTAGACAGTAACCCATGGCCAGAGTGGCCTAGAGTCTTAAAAACAGACTATGGTCAAGAAGAAGCCATTGCTACCTTTGGCGGTGACCCTCGTATTTATCAGACAACGGTAAAAGAGTTTGTAAAGGACGAAAAAGGAAATGTCTGTAAGGCAAAATGTATTAAGTTAGAGAGCAAGAAGGATGAAAAGACAGGTCGTATGATGATGGTGGAAGTGCCAGGAACAGAGTATGAACTGGATGTGGATGTTGTCCTGATTGCTGCCGGATTCTTAGGATCTCAGCCATATGTGTCAAAGGCGTTTCATGTAGCACTCAATGAGAGAACCAACGTGCTGACGGATGCAGGAAAATATGCAACAAGTACAGAAAATGTATTTGCTGCAGGTGATATGCATCGTGGACAGTCGCTAGTTGTCTGGGCAATTCGGGAAGGCAGAGAAGTTGCGAAAGCGGTGGATGCGCATTTGATAGGGTATTCTAATTTGGCTTAAGCAATCCTTAAACGGTAAATATTAATTAAAAAATGAAGTATTTGCACTCTTCTCTTATGGTAGTGAGTGAATGTATAAGAGAGGAGTGCGAATATAAAGGCAGTTATATAATTTTCTACAAACAGAACATTCTTTTACATGATCTTCAATCATATCTTTTGATTTTTTTCTTCCATTTAAAATTTTTCAAGGTGAACGAATTAGAAACTATAAGATAGCAAAAAACGAATAAGAGTCCGCAAGTTTTGGTGAGAAATCACTCTGTATTACTGGTACCATTAGAGTATATTGATACAAGTATAATGAATAAGGAGGGAATCAATATGCAGCTATCATCCTTATTGTCGGATGGAATGGTATTACAGAGAGAAACAACAAACCTTATTTGGGGGTATACAAATCCCAATGAACATATAAAAGGTACTTTTGATGAGAAGGTTTTAAAAGGAACGGCAGATGAAGAGGGATACTTCGAATTAGCTTTGCCTGAACTGCCAGCAGGTGGACCTTATGTACTTACTATAACGGCAGATGAAACAAGAACCATACAGGATGTAATGGTAGGGGATGTATTCTTATTAGGTGGACAGTCCAATATGGAACTGCCATTAAATAGAACAGTGGAATTATTTCGAGAAGAACTTGCAAAGACAGACGAACCAGATATCCGTATGTTTGAAGTGCCAAAAGAGTATGACTTTCTAAAAGAGAGACAGGACATAGAAAAAGGAAATTGGATAAAAGCGACTGGAGAAGCGTTATATGCATTTAGTGCAGCAGGTTATTTTACAGCAAAAGACTTAAAGGACAGATATGGTATTCCAATTGGACTTATACAAACTGCGGTAGGTGGTACGCCAGCAAAATCCTGGTGCAGTGAAGCCACAATCAGGCGTATGGGATATTACATAGACGAACTTAATTTGTGTAAAAAACCAGGCTATACCAGTCAAGTGGAAGAAATGGAACAAGCTAGAGAACAGCAGTGGTATAAAGAAGCCAGAGAATCTTTTGATGGAATGCCTCTTAAGAAAGGAACTGTAAGAATTCCAGGAATCTGGCGAGAGGACGAATTGGCAAACTTTCATGGAACGGTGCGTTTAACAAAACAGTTCCATGTGAAGAAGGACGAGGCAGACAAACCAGCAGAAATCATATTAGGTACCATTAATGATGCAGATGTGGTTTATATTAATGGAATCTATATTGGTGAAACAGGCTATAAATATCCTCCAAGATTTTATCCTATTCCGAAAGGAGTTTTAAAGGAAGGTGTGAATACCGTTGAGATTCATTTAAGTGTTTATCGTGAACATGGCGGTTTTATGCCGGGAAAACAGTATTGCATCCGTCTTGGAGAGCAACAGGACGTATTTATTAGGTTAGGAGGCGATTGGGAGTATGAATTAATGAAACCGATGCAGGTGCTGCCAGATACTACATTCTTTACATACTACCCTGCTGCTTTGTATAACGGGATGCTTTCCTCAGTCCGAAAATGGAATTACAAGGCCTTTTTATACTATCAAGGAGAATCCAACACAACCTTACCAGAACGCTATGTCGAGGAGATGGAAGCACTCATTGCTGACTGGCGAGCATTATTTAAGCAAGAGCTGCCATTTATCTATGTCCAGCTTGCAGGTTTTTCGGATGGAGTCGAAGAAGGTCAAGGAACAGAGTGGGCAGTATTTAGAGAGTGCCAGGAACGGACTCTTCAAGTAGAAAATACCGCAATGATCGTGGCATATGATATTGGGGAATATAATGATCTGCATCCTTTAGATAAAAAGACACTAGGACAAAGAATTGCCAGGGCAATTCGAAACATGGTATATGGAGAAGAAATTATATATGAAGGACCAAAAGTTTCCGATATTAAAATAGATGGAATGGGAAAGATTCATATTCATTTTATATCAGTTGGCACAGGACTTACTATGAGAGGCAGAGAAATCTGTGAAGTAGAAATGAAAGGCGAAAACGGAGGGTATTATCCAGCACATGCAGTTGTAGAGGGCGAGGAATTGATTGTAGATTCTGCCAGGATAAAAGAACCAAAGGGAGTTCGTTATGCATGGAGAGACTGCCCAATGAATGCAAATTTGTATAATAAAGAAGGGTTGCCTGCATTGCCATTTTGCAGGGAGTGGGAATAGATGATGAGAGAAAAAACATTTGAACTTTTTAAAGATGGGACATGTGCCTCAATCATAGTGGAAACAGAAGAATACGAAGGGGTACGAAAAATAGCAGAAAAATCAGCCAAGGATATGTATCAGATAACAGGAGTTTTACCAGACATTGTAACAGAAAAAACTGAAAAAAGTTCAAACATGGTCTTGTATACTACTGTTGGTAAGGGTAATCTACTAGAACAGTTATATAAACAAGGAAAAATAGATAGGAAAGACGTAAGTGGAAAGCGAGAAGTATATGGAATACAAATCGTAGAGCATCCATGGGAAGGAACAGAAAAACTGCTGGTTGTATATGGAAGTGAAAAACGAGGCACCATATACGGAATATTTGCTCTTTCCGAACAAATTGGTGTAAGTCCTCTGGTTTTCTGGGGAGACGCAAAGCCTAAGAAACAGGCGGAGATTGTTTTAGAGAGCAGTATCGAAGGGGTTTCAAAAGAACCTTCTGTGAAATACCGTGGCTTCTTTATCAATGATGAGTGGCCATGTTTTGGAAACTGGACATTTTCTCATTTTGATGGATTTACGGCGAAAATGTATGATAAGGTATTCGAACTTTTGCTGCGTTTGAAAGGAAATTATCTATGGCCAGCAATGTGGTCCTCTTCTTTTGCGTTAGATGGTCCAGGTGAAGAGAGTGCGAAACTTGCCGATATGTATGGTGTTATCATGGGAAATTCCCATCATGAGCCTTGCCTTAGAGCCAGTGAAGAATGGGATATTTATCGTGGGGAAGATACTCCTTACGGAAATAAATGGAATTATGTTGCCAACAAGGAAGGACTTTTAAATTACTGGAGAGATGGATTGATTCGTAGCAGTCAATATGAAAATATTATTACAATGGGAATGCGTGGAGAACGTGACAGTGTCATGGAAGGAACCAAAACGCTTCAGGATAATATTGATGTATTAAAAGACATTATTACCGAACAGACCAAGCTGATTGAAACATATGGAGATAAGAATATGCCACGCCTTCTTGCCATCTATAAAGAGGTGGAGCGTTATTTTTATGGAGAGGGCGATATACCAGGATTTCGTAACTGGGAAGGACTGGATGATATAATCCTTATGTTTTGTGAAGACAATTATGGAAATATGCGAACATTGCCAGATAAGGACATGTTAACTCATAAGGGCGGTTTTGGCATGTACTATCATTTTGACTATCACGGTTCGCCAGTTTCTTATGAGTGGGTGAACAGTACACCACTTACAAAAGTATGGGAACAGATGACGGAATGCTATGAATATGGAGTTCGAGAAGTCTGGGTGGTAAATGCAGGAGATTTGAAAGGAAATGAGTTCCCATTATCTTATTTTATGAATCTTGCCTATGATTTTGATACTTGGGGCAGTTCCAACAAAGAAAGTGCCAGTCTTTTTACGAAGCAATGGTTAGAAATGCAATTTTATGGAAGAATTACAAAGGAACAGACGGCTCAGTTAGCATCACTTCTTACGGTGGGAATCTGGCTTACGAACCTTAGAAAGCCAGAAGCATTACATAGTTATGTATATCATCCAGCACATTTTAGAGAAACAGATCGTATGTTAGAGAACACGAAATTGATTATAAAAACTTTGGATGAATTCAGACGAATCTTGCCAGAGGATTGTCAAGATGGGTATTATAGTATGATTTATTATCCACTTCGTAGTGCTATGAATTTAATGCAGATGCACCTATATGCAGGAAAAAATGAACATTATGCCAAACAAGGCAAGAAAATCGCTAATCAATATGCACATCTTGTTACGAAATCCATACAGCTTGATAAAGCTCTTGCAGAGGAATTTGCAACAGCATTTGATGGAAAATGGAAAGGCATGGAGATGGCCCAACACATTGGTTTTCGAAAATGGAATGAAGATGGATGCCGTTATCCATTAAGAATAAAAGTTGAACCATTTGACAGACCAAGACTTGTTGTGTCAAGATGTGAGGAAGAAGCAGTACATGTGAAAAATTATGGTCAGCCAGAACAAATCATCATTCGGGATTTCATGTATCCAGGAACTGAGTGGGTTGACATTGAAGTTGCCAACGATGGGATTGATAGCCTTCACTGTACCGTAAAAGCAAAGGAGTGTTCCTGGTTAAAGTTTAGCTGGGTAGAGCAGGAGATAGAAGAACAGGAAGTGTTACGTGTTACCTGTATTCCAGACAAATTGCCTAATGAGATGGAAAATGTTCAAGTTGAAATTACCGATGGAGATACAACAGTTGAATTGTCTATATTTGGACAGAAAAAAGATACTAGTCTGCTTCCCAATATGACATTTTATGAAAAAGATGGCATGGTAGCAATTCTTGCACATCATTATGCCAAGATGAACAATAGAGAATCAGGAGAATGGATGATATTGTCCGATTATGGGAAGAAAGGATGCGGATTAAAAGCAGAGCCTGTTACTAAGAATTTTCTAGCGGGAGAAGGTCCATCTCTAACTTACCGCATAATGGTAGAACAAACGGGTACGTACACGCTAGAAGTGTGGTCAGCACCATCTAATCCGTTAGAAGTAGGTGGAAGAATGGACTTTGCATTACGTGTAAACCAAGAAAACATACAACAAGTGGATTCTGTGCCTGAAGATTATGTGGGCGGTTCGCCAGAAAGTGAAGCATGGAGCAAAGGAGTTCTTAACCAGATTCATAAGACATCAATTGAGCTGACATTAAACAAAGGTGTAAATGAAATAGAGCTATATGCCATGGATGCAGGGTTTGTTTTAGAAGAACTTTTCATATACAGAATGGACATAAAAGTTCCAGAGTCTTATCTTGGCCCTTGCGAAAGCTGGCATACTAGATAATAGGCTAGAATGTAGATAGGGAGGAAATATAAGAGTGCGTAATAAGATAAAGGAGATATACGAGTTTTGTAAAGAACGCGGAAAAATTCAGTATTTGTATACCATTTGTATGCTGATACCATTGATTCTAACAGATAGCATTATATTATACACAGTAATTCAGTCTGCCAATGCTAAGAAACGGCATACTATGGAAAATATAGCAAGTGCGGTAAAATACAGCATGGTGAACCGAGTTGAAAATGTTGCCAATACGGCGAAAAAGATATACCTGAATAAATACATAGAGCGTTTTTTAGAAAGAGAATTTGAATCTCCTATGGATTATGTCACAATCCAGCAGCTTTTTATGAAAGATACACTTCTTGAAAATGTGTTAGGAGATACCACTCTTATTACCATGTATGCAGATAATGATGGAATCGTAAATGGAGGAATGTTTGCAAGAATAGAAGTTGCAAGAAAAACAAAATGGTACAAGCATTTACAAGATTCCGGACAGAACCAAGTACTGTATTTATACTATGATGATAGTCGATATCCTGCATCTGAACGGAAAAGAAAACTTGTGTTTGTGAAGAAACTGAATTATTTTCTTCGCGAAAAAGAAAAAGTGCTGAAATTAGAATTGGATTATAGCAGCATGACCAAAAGTTTAAAGAATATGAATTACGAAGCCCCAATTTATGTTTGTGAGGGCGATACCATATTGATGTCTAATCAGGGAAAAAACAGCATTGGAAAACCCTTTGAAACGTTTCAGAATAATGGGAAAACTGGTTACACCAAAGATCTTACCCTATACGGAATGGACTTGCAGATATATGTAATGGATGAGGGAGGAGTTCGAGCAAGCTATTTAGCCGAAAATTTACCCATTGTAATTATAGTATTCTTAGTAAATATCATCTTCCCAATTCTTCTTGTAAGTGAAATGAATAAGAACAAACTACGGGAACAGGAGATGAAACTTGCAAGAAAGAACGCTGAATTACTTGCACTCCATAGCCAGATAAACCCACATTTCCTTTTTAATGCCTTAGAGAGCATTCGTATGCATAGTGTGTTAAAACAGGAATATGAGACAGCCAGTATGGTGGAAAAACTTGCGACGATGGAACGGCAGAATGTAGAATGGGGCAATGATAGTGTAGAAATCAGGCAGGAAATCGAGTTTGTCAAAGCATATTTAGGACTTCAAAAGTACCGCTTTGGGGACAGGCTGTCTTTTGAACTAGATGTAGAAGAATCTTGTGAGTCCTTGAAAATACCGAAACTGACCATTGTTACGTTTGTAGAAAATGCCTGTGTTCATGGTATTGAGAGTAAAACATCACCAGGATGGATATTTGTCAGGGCATATAAAGAGCAAGATGGTTTATGCATTGAGATAGAAGATACAGGCTGTGGCATGGAAGAAGAGTATATGAATGAACTTCGAACCAAAATGGAACAGGCAAGTATCGAATCACTAAAGGAAAAGGGACGTGTTGGAATTATTAACGCGTGCCTGCGTCTGAAAATGGTGACAAATGATGCAGCCAAATTTGAACTTGATGGAGAAAAGGGAATGGGAACCATGGTACTTATTCGTATTCCACTTGTGTATTTGCAGTAAAAATGAGGAGGAAAAGGATGCTACGGGTATTATTAGTAGATGACGAACCGTTTATTTTGAAAGGGCTTATGGTTCTGATTGATTGGAATAGTGAGGGGTTTGAAATTGTTGGAACAGCATCCAATGGTGTGGAAGCATTAGAGTTTCTTAAGAAACACCAGGTTGATCTGGTAATAGCAGATATTAAGATGCCTGTTATGACAGGATTAGAGCTCCTAAAAAGAATACGGGAAGAAGAGATAACAGACGCATATTTTGTAATTGTCAGCGGATATGCCGATTTTTCGTATGCGCAACGTGCGTTGCAATACAAGTGTTCTAATTATATTGTAAAACCGGTAAAGGAGCAGGAACTGTTAGAAGAGTTACGTAAAATAAATAAGATGAGTGTGAGCCAGGAACAGAAAAAAGAAGATTCAAAGAAAATGGAACAGGCTTATCTTGCAAGAAATATTATCTCTCTCATCCATGGAAATTACGATAAATTAAATTTACAGTATGTAGAGGAACATATGCAGTTATCAGAATCCATTCGCTATATTGAAATTGCATTGGATGATACTGAGTTGTCAGAAGAACTGAGCGATGAAGAAAAATGGGCTTATCAAAGAAAATTATACGAAGCTTGTGTTTCGTTTTTAAAAGGACAGCATACTCATTGTATCTTCAATGTTTCGGGGCATGAAAAAATATATGACATAGGATTTGTGTATTGCGACTTTATGGAAAAGGAAGGAAATATATCCGAAAGTACTTATCTGAAGAACTTTCTTCTATATCTAAAAAATGCAGTAGAAATTCCGATTTTAATGCTTGTTGGAAAAAGGGTTAAGGGAATTGCAAACATTGCAAAATCTTATGGAACTGCTTGTATGCTTCGTTCGCTTAGGGGATTTCGAACAAAGAAAGAAATCTATGATTACGAGGATGAAGTACAAGTATCTAACCTTGGCATTGTGTTGTGTAAAAAGAGTCTGGATGCCTTATTAGCAGCAATTGAGCAAAATAACCGAACGGAAATTCAGAAAAGTGTAGGACTGTTTTATGAGGAAATGAAGCAGATGGATGTTGTAGGGGACGTAATGACTTTAAACATTAATTATATTCTGTTCCAGTTAATTCATCTGGCAATTCAGCAGGATGATAATGTCAATCAAGAAGAAATCCTAAGATTAATCAGTGAGAGCACTTTTGAACAGGGAATTAAGCGAGGAAGCAGGGCCCATCTGGCTCGTTTTGCATGTGAATATGCAGATTATCTGGCACAGCTTCGAAAAAATGTTTCTCATGGTGTGTTGGCGGATATTGATAAAGAAATACGAGAGCATTTCGCAGAAAATTTAACATTAAAACAGCTTAGTGAAAAGTACTATGTCAATAGCGCATATTTGGGACAATTGTTCCGAAAAAAATATGGACAATCGTTTAAAGATTGTTTAATACGTTATCGAATGGAACAGGCAGCGGTCAAATTAATTCGTACTG
>CALFNR010000124.1:0-30493 GCA_937903005.1 uncultured Lachnoclostridium sp.
TGCATTCTAATATATTGCTCACTTTTACCGATATTGTTGAATAAAGATTCTAGTTGATAATCCACTGTTTGAGCATTGCTGTTTAATAATATAGAAAAGAGTGGAACTGCCCATTCTATCAGACCCCATTTTTTTACTTCGCGATAATAATAGCTTGTGTTAGACTTTATATTACCAACTGACATAAGATAAATATCCCCAATAGCTGAGCATGTTGGAAGTTTCAGTGCTTCAATAACAGCGCAAAGAGCTGGATTGTTGGCTACGACACCTCCATCTATATAGCAGCTTGGGCATTCAGGTGGATTTTTAATACAGACCGGTGGAAAGTAAGTAGGTGCAGCACAAGATGACTTTATTGCCTGCCATACCAAAACATTTCGCTCAGGGTCTTTTTTCCCTGTTTCTGCGTTAAAAAATATGGCTTCTCTTGAAGTTGTATCATAGGATGTAATCAGGCAAGGCTTAAGCAGATTACTCATTTTTAGCAGACCAAAGTAGTTTTTCAAGATATCTTCAAAATTGGCACTCATGTATTTTGAACCAAATAGTGGATAAAGTGACTGCTTATCAAAAATGGAAGGTCCTAATGTTAGATAAAAGTCAAGTATTTCCTTGGCAGAATATTTGGGGTGACCATTTTCTGGGATTAAGTATAGTCCAGTTAGTATAGAACCAGTACTTGTTCCTGCTATTAAGTCAAAGTAATCTCCGATACGTGCATTTGGATTTTGGCTGTACTGTTGAAGGAGTGTTTCGAGTTTAGCAAGTGCAACTGCAGAAATAATGCCTTTCATTCCACCACCATCAATGGATAAAATAGCTGTATGCATTCAAATCACCTCTTATATTAAATATATGAGGTAGATTAAAAATATAGTCTCATTACTCAAAAATATCTCCTGGAACAGTATTTTCTAATTTTTTGTACACAACCAGCTTATTGTGAATGTCGCAGAGTGCAAAAAACACTTCTGATACATCTTTTATGCCTTGACTTTTCAATTGGCTTAAAAGCCATTTCTCATCATTTCCTGTATGTTTTAGATTTTCTTTCATGATTTTTCCATCAATGATTACAGTTGATAGCATGGATTCAGACGAGACATTGAGCTGAAGATCCTTGGGAGTGGCGGGTCTGCAATCTGCTTTTGGAAGTATACTAAACTTTCCATTGCTTTCGAGAATAATAGATTGAATTTGGGATATGTCAAAGTAGCCACTGTTGCGGCATTGGCATAAAAATTCGTCTACATCTACACGTGCTTTTTGTAGATTTTTGTAGAATATTTGATCGTTGTCCATAAGAATTAATGGTTTCCCTTCTATAAAACGACGAACTTTTATAGATTTATTACTTGCATAGGATATAGCAATTACAACGATAGAATAGATTACCATTGCAATAAGCGGCTCTTCGAATTTTTCCAAATCGGTAGCCATTTCAGCTGCAATCGATCCAATGGTGATACCGTTAATATAATCAAACATACTTAGTTCAGAGACCTCACGATAGCCCATTATTTTGGTAAGAATAAACAAAACAACAAGTGAGCCGATTGAAGTCCATACAATATTTAAATATTCCATCATAACCTCCTGTATCTTTTATAACAAAAAATAGGATATGTGGAAATTTTGATCTTATTCATGAAATCAAGAATTAATATTTGAGTACGTTGATGACTTAGGATATAATACAATAGAAGAAAAGGCAGGTGAAGTTATGACAAAGAAGTTTAAATTGTTATTTGTGTTTATGTTATGTTCCTTTATCCTGACTGCTTGTGGAGCTAGAGTTCATACGGAAACTTCATTTCATAAGGATGGTTCTGGGAACAGGATTGTTTATATAAATATTGCCATGAAAGATGAAGGAAAGATAGAAGGTGGTTTTGAAAAATTAGAAAGTGTATTGAGGGAAAAGGCACCATCATGCATTGAAGTAAATCGTTATGAAAATGCAGATGAAAAAACAATGATATATGAATTAAAGTACGAATTTACGGATATAGAGGATTTTAGAGCAAAGACAGAGGAAGTGATAGGGGAGAAATCCAATATAGAGTGGAAAGAGAAAGAAGGGGTATTTAAGCAAAACTTCTCGTATTCAGAAGATACAAGCACTGACCAGTTAATACAATGGGTGAAGGATGCAATAAGTGAAGAAAGTATTAGCGGTACAATCATAGGTCAGATATATGAAGAAGAAAATAATACAATTCACTATGAAGGAAAGCAGGTTTGGTCAGGTAAGGGAAATGCATCTTTTATAGTAGATAAGACGCCGACGCTTGAGGAAGTTTCTGTTTACAGTAGTTATAGTGATAAGGGAAAAGAGACAAAACAGGTTAAGCTAGGGTTTTCTTATGATGATTATTTGGATATGGATACAGAGGAAGGATTAGAATATCTGCATCAGTTTTCAAAAAAGTTTAAAGTGGACAGTACATGCAACGGTTATTCGGTTACTCTAACAGGAACCAAGGAGCTGGAACAGTTTTTTGAAAAGGCATCTGATGAACTGTCAGGAGAAGTACCTTATGCAGATTTAGAGGTGCAGAAAACAAATAAGAAATACTATTTTGAAAATAAAAATGAAAACAGTATTTTTTCGAATCAATTTTCGGTTAAGGAAGTCTATAATTTCAACAATTTACTTGCTGGATTCAAACTATCTACCAATAGAATAAAAGATTATGTTTCCATTCCTAAGAGAAATTCATACAGTAGTGAGCAGGTACATCATACGTATGCACTTGAGTCGAATAAAGCGTACCAATATATTGGAGAGTATGATATTGGAGATACGTATTATATGTATTTTGCTGGTGGACAATGTGCTCAGTTAGATAAAGCGAATGTTTCTTTTTTCATAGATGAAAACTTATTAGGAACCCAGACGGTTGTATTGAAAATAACTAAAAATGGTATGAATCTAACCAATAGTGACGTTATGAAATACTACAGCACCTTGGGTGAAAAGGTTCAATATGAAGAGGAAGGAAGCAAGGTTAAGATTACTTTTTTAAAAGAATTTCAGTGTGACAAAGAAGAGAGTGAGCTGAAACGTATTAAGTCATTAAGCTTGCATAAGTTAAAGTATGAATTAAACACCTCATTTACACTAAATTCTTATTTTCCGGTAGATACAGAGAAAGTAACCTATACGGTAAGCTTACCTAATTCATTAAAGGTGGAGCATTTTTCGTTTGGTAATGAAGTATTAAACAAGAAAGAAATAAAGGCAGGAAAAGATAAGCAACAATGGACTTATCAGGTGCAGCTAGAAGGTGCGCAGGAAGTGACGATAAATTTGGATTTTGCAAAACCAAATTTCATTTTTTATGGAATTATGAGCATTGTTGTTCTACTTTTGATAGGAGGGGGATTGTCTGTCTATTTCTACTTTATAAGAGATTCCGTTACGCGCAGGAAGCGACCTATCGGATAAGAAGGAAAAGTATAAACTAAATTATAAAAGAGAAAGAGGTATAAGGAATGAAATTTCGTCCATGTATTGATATTCATAACGGGAAAGTAAAGCAGATAGTAGGGGGAAGTTTATTAGATGAGGGAAATCAGGCAATAGATAATTATGTATCAGAGCAGGATGCTTCCTTTTATGGTGAATTGTATCGAGAAAGTAATCTAAAGGGGGGACATATCATTATTCTCAATCCGGTCGGGTCTGAATATTACGAAGAAGATGTAAGGCAGGCACAGCTTGCCTTACAGGCTTTTCCTGGAGGACTGCAGATAGGAGGCGGAATTACAGCGGATAATGCAAAATCGTTCTTAGAAAAAGGTGCGACTCATGTAATCGTTACCTCTTATGTATTTAAGAATGGTGAAATTCAGATGGAACGTTTACATAAATTAGTGGAAGCAGTGGGAAAGGAACATTTAGTTCTGGACTTAAGCTGTCGAAAAAAAGACGGAAAATATTATATTGTTACAGACAGGTGGCAGAAGTTTACCAATGTAGTAGTAACCCATGAAATATTGGACATGCTTTCTCAGTACTGTGATGAATTTTTAATTCATGCAGTAGATGTAGAAGGAAAAGCTTCTGGAGTAGAGTTAGAGCTTGTAAAAATGCTTGGTGAGTGGAAGAAGATACCGATTACATATGCAGGAGGGGTTGGTAGTTACGATGACCTAACCAAGTTAAAAGAGTTAGGAAAGAATCATGTGGATGTTACAATAGGAAGTGCCCTAGATTTGTTTGGAGGAAAGTTAGAATACAAGGAAGTATTGTGCCAGTGTGATAGGACCGAAATGTAATAAAAATGGGCTATAATTTATTAAGTATTTGGTTAAATATTACGTAATAATTTACAGTGGAAAACAACGGTTTTATGGGCTTTATAGCAATTCTTAAGGACGTGAAATATAAGAAAGTATTGAAAAAAGGTTGATCTTTTGAGAAAATGTGTTATAATTGTTACATAAATGTTACGAATGGTTAAGTAATTGTTTCGTACTACAGATGATAGAACATATCAAAAATAGTAGAAGGAGATTATTTATGAAATTCAGAAAAATGTTTTCTATTGTACTTATGACACTTCTTTGTTTCAATGCTATGAGTATTAAAGTTTTTGCAGATGATGCTAGAACTGAGGGTATTGCTTACGAGGGTTGTGTGGCTCAAACATATGCAAAAGAAACAAGAACTGAAAAGAAACAGTTGGAAAGCAGTGTTACAAAAGATGCGGTAAGAAAAGTTACAAAAGCGGCAGGGGGTAGCCTCCAAGCCAAAACATGTTCAGCAGATATAGTAACATCAAAAGAAACAAAAGTAAGTGCGATGCCTTTAAAAGTGAGCAATGCTAAAACATATAGTGCCGCAGATTTGCGTTTAATGTCAGCCATTATTTATTGCGAGGCACAAGGTGAAACATATGCTGGTAAAGTTGCAGTTGGTATCGTCGTTATGAATAGAAAAGCTTCTAAAGAATTTCCGAATTCAATTAAAGGAGTAGTGTATCAGAAAAATCAGTTTCAGCCTGTACGAAATGGTTCTTTAAAGAAAGCTTTAAAGAAGTATGATCAGGGAAAATTTAAATCTGGTGCAGGAAAACAATGTGTGAAAGCAGCAAAAGAGGCACTTGATGGAACAAAGAAAGTATCTTATAAGTCAAAGACAATTAATTTAAAAGGTTATCACTTTTTTAGCGTATACTTAAAAGGCTGTCGTGTTAAAATTGGTAACCATCAATTTAAATAGAATGAGCACGAAATAAAAGGGTGTGATTGCAATTTTTTGCAACACCCCCTTTTCACTTATAGGCAGATGTGATATTATAGTATTGATTTTCAAAAAGACGCAAGGAGGGGACACAGTGGAAAAGGAACATGTTTCTGAAGAAAAAGAAGTGGTGACGAAAAACTTTATTGAGCAGATTATTGATAAAGATATAGCAGAAGGAAGATGCAAGAAAGTCATAACACGATTTCCACCAGAGCCTAACGGATATCTTCATATTGGACATGCTAAGTCCATTCTATTAAATTCAGGATTAGCCGAAAAATATAACGGTCAATTTAATCTAAGGTTTGATGATACAAATCCTACAAAGGAAAAGACAGAGTTTGTTAAATCAATTGAAGAAGACGTAAAGTGGATTGGAGGCAACTTTGAAGATAGAGTATTTTTTGCCTCTAATTATTTTGAACAGATGTATGAAGCAGCAGTTTTCCTTATTAAGAAAGGAAAAGCATATGTTTGCGATTTAAATGCTGATGAAATTAGAGAATATCGTGGTACTTTAACAGAGCCAGGTAAGAATAGTCCATATAGAAATCGTTCAGTAGAAGAAAACCTTAAACTATTTGAACAAATGAAAAATGGAGAATTTGAAGACGGTACTAAAGTTTTACGTGCTAAGATTGATATGTCTTCACCAAATATCAATATGCGTGACCCAATTCTTTACCGTGTGGCAAGAATGACACACCATAATACAGGAGATAAATGGTGTATTTATCCGATGTATGATTTTGCGCATCCAATCGAAGATGCTTTAGAAGGTGTTACGCATTCAATCTGTACTTTAGAGTTTGAAGATCATAGACCACTATATGACTGGGTTGTAACAGAGTTAGAGTATGAAAACCCGCCAAAACAGATCGAATTTGCTAAGTTATACCTCACTAATGTTATAACCGGTAAACGTTATATCAAAAAGTTAGTGGAAGAGGGGATTGTAGATGGATGGGATGATCCTAGATTAGTTTCCATTGCAGCACTTCGTCGTAGAGGATTTACACCAGAATCTATTCGTAAGTTTATGGAACTTTGTGGAGTATCAAAGAGTAACAGTTCTGTAGATTATGCGATGCTTGAATACTGTATTCGTGAAGATTTAAAGATGAAGAATGATCGTGTCATGGCGGTTCTTGATCCAATTAAGTTAATTATTGATAATTACCCAGAAGGTGAAATAGAATATCTTGATGTTCAGAACAATCAGGAAAATGAGGAGCTAGGCACTCGTAAAGTACCATTTGGCCGTGAATTATATATTGACCGCGAAGACTTTATGATTGAGCCTCCTAAGAAATATTTCAGATTATATCCAGGTAATGAAGTTCGTCTGATGCATGCATATTTCGTAAAATGCGTTGATTATAAAACAGATGAAAATGGAAATGTTACAGAAGTGCATTGTACGTATGATAAAGAAACCAAGAGCGGTTCAGGATTTACTGGCCGTAAGGTAAAAGGAACAATACATTGGGTAGAATGTACGACAGCAGTTCCAGTGGAAGTAAGAAATTATGAGAACATTGTAAATGAAGAATTAGGTGTTTACAATGAAGATGGAAGCCTTAATTTAAATCCAAACTCTTTAACAGTGCTTAAGAACTGTTTTGTAGAGCCATATTTAAAAGGTGCAAAAGCACTGGAGCGTTTCCAATTTGTTCGTCATGGATACTTCTGTGTGGATAGTAAGGACTCCAAAGAAGATGCGTTAGTATTTAATCGTATTGTTTCATTAAAGAGTTCATATAAACCAAGCAAGTAATTGTTTTTTGTATTACCACATAGGAGGGTTAGATAATGAGTGATTTGTTTTCTGGATTAGAGGAATTCGGTCTTGGGGGGCTAAAAGACGTTGAGGTCTACGAGAACGATGCGTCTAAAGCTGAAGGAAATGCTACTGTGAAACATCAAGTGACAGAGGCAGAGATCTTATTCGATAAATCATACACTTGTCCTGTATGTGACAAAGAGTTTAAATCGAAGACGGTTCGTACAGGTAAGATTAAATTAATTTCAGCAGATACCGATCTGCGACCAAAGTATCAGCTTGTCGATTCCTTAAAATATGATGCTATCGTTTGTCCACACTGTGGATATGCAGCTTTAAGCCGATATTTCAATTATATGACTTCTACACAGGCTCGCTTTATTAAAGAGAAGATATCGAGTAACTTCAAGGGAATATCCCAAGAAGGAGATATTTATACTTACGATGAAGCAATTTCAAGACATAAACTTGCATTGTTAAGTACTATTGTTAAGAAGAGCAAACAAAGTGAGAAGGCATATACATGTCTGAAACTTGCCTGGTTATGTCGTGGAAAACGTGAAAGTCTTCCAGAGGATACAAAAGATATAGAGCAGGTAAAGAAAAAACTAGAATCCGATGAGTTGGATTTTCTTTCCAAGGCTTATGAAGGATTTCTTGGTGCATTTTCAAAAGAGATGTTTCCAATGTGTGGTATGGATGAGCATACAACCACATATCTTGTAGCTGATTTAGCTAGAAGATGTGGAAAATATGATGAATCAAAGAGATGGTTATCGAAGGTTCTTACATCCAGAGATGCAAAAGAACGTATCAAGGCGAAAGCTAGAGAGATTAAAGAGCTGATGCAGTAATAGGCAATGATAATTTGTGGGGCGGTCCTTTTTGAGAAAAGGGCTAGCCTCATTTTTTAACTTATAAGAAAGTCCTCTGCGAGTCCATCTCTATAAGTTAAAAAAGCCCCTAAAAAACAGCGACACCCGTTCGGCGGGGCAAAGTGTCTTCTCCCTCAAGATTGAGGGTGGAGGAGTTAATGTGTCGAAGACACTTTGTTCGTTATAAGAAGTTGTACGATTGTACTTTTTTTGACAAATTTCTTGTTTTGTATTATAGTAGAGATATAAGAATTTAGGCATTTTGCTTGTGGACACAATAAAAACTGAAAAACTATTAATGAAACAAAAGGGGATACATAAATATGATGCAAATTAGTTATAAAAGCATAATAGCTAATTATCAAGGTACTATTTATGATTTAGCTAGTAAGCAAGTGATTAAATGTGAACCATTTCGTGAGAAGCTAAAGGATAATATATGTGAACTGAAAAGTGTGGGCATTGCACCGTTACAAAGAGTAGGGATAATTATGAATTCTTCTGTGGGATTTATAATTAATTATTTCTCTTTAATTGAAATTGGTGCGGTGCCTATTTTGTTATCAAAATATACAACTGTTTATGAAATAGAACATTATGATGAAGAATATGGAATACATTGGGTCTTAACTGATATGATACCAGAGGAACAAGTAAACGACTTTTTTAATACGAAGAAGGCAGTAAAAAAACTTGAAATATTTTCTTACGAGTATTGTGTCCAACGTGTAAATGCAAATGCAGAAATCTATTCGTCTTTAGCGGGAATGACATTACAACCAACCTCAGGTTCTACTGGTACTGTAAAATTTTGTGTCAGAGATGAGTATGGCTGTCTTGCAGAACCTATAAACCATGTTGAAACTACAGGATTGGAGGGAGGCAATATATTTTGCCCACTTCCACTTAATCACGCTTATGGTTTTGGAACAGCATTTTTATTAGCATTCGTTTCATCCTCCGATCTGACGTTATTAAATGAATTTAATCCAAGACAAGTAATGAGGGCATTTCAAGAACAGAATATTTCTATGTTTTTAGGAACCAATGCCATATATGATTTGCTGACAAAAATGAGAAATAAATCAGATGTCAAGCTGCCTAAAATATTGTTGTCAGCTGGGGCACCATTGTCAGAAGAAGTTTCAGAAAAAGTACATAGTCAATTTAATCGCTACATTTACCCATCATATGGTTCTACTGAAACGGGCGAAATCTGTTTGGAGCGAGCAGATATTCTATCTAAAACTGGCAGTACAGGTACTCCATTAGTGAATACAAAAGTAAAGATTGAAAAAGTGGATGATACGTATGGTCAGGTAATTGTATCAAATCCTTCTTTAATGGTTGGATATTTGAATACAGATGGAACAATTGATAAAAGCTTGATTCGAGAGGGCAATTATTTCCCGACAGGAGATCTGGGGTATTTTGATGAGCAAGGAAGACTGATTTTACAGGGCAGATTAAAGAATATGATTAACGTATTTGGAATAAAGGTAAATCCTGTTGAAGTAGAAAAGGTTATTCGAGAAATAGATGGTGTTAAGGATGTATATGTTTATGCAGGAAAGCACCGTTCAGGTTCCGATCTTGTGTTTGCAGAAGTATCGGGTAACAAGGATTTAACAGAGAGTAACATTATAGAGTATTGTAAAAGTAAGATGACTATGCAGAAAGTTCCGTCTAAAGTATTTCTTGTAGATGAAGTTCCAAGAAATGCAAGTGGTAAAATAATAAGGGACAAACTGCATTAATCATAAAAAAATATGAAGAAAGGATAAGTATATCTGTTTGAAAATCGGATATACAAAAGAAGGTATGCAAAGTAGGAATATTCTTGGTGTAGGTGGCTCAATACACGATTTTTCAAGCTGTCTGCTTCAGGATGGGGTCATGAAGTATTGTATTGAAGATGAACGTATTGTACGAAAGAAGCATGCATTTTACCCAGGGGTAGCATATGAGTTAGCAAGAAAAAATGCGGCTCATACATGTATGGAGTTAGCAGGGTTTACGTACGACGACATCGAACTTGCAGTAGGAAATGATATTTTGAGTCATTTCTATTATCACAAACTTCAGGGAAAAGTAAAAAATTTTGTATTGATTAATCATCATTTAGCACATGCGTGTAGTGCCTTTTTTCCTTCAGATTTTAGTGAAGCCGCAATTTTGACAATTGATGGTGGCGGAAACTATACAGAGAATGAAGAACAAGATGATAGAAAATTCATCGAAGTTTGTTCCTTTGGATATGGAACTGGAAACAAGGTAATCGTATCCCAGGTGCAGAATGGAGAGCGAAGCAATGCGGAGCAGTTTGACAATAAGATAGATCCTGTTTTGGACTCTATTGGTGGATTTTATGGTGCCATTACATATGCAAGTGGATTTACATTCCACGAAGAAGGAAAGACAATGGGATTATCATCCTATGGTGATAGCAGTATGTTAAAAGAAATCCGCTCGTACACATCTTTAAAGGAAAAAGGAGCATTTGGTTTCTCTTTAGAAGGAATGAGAATGCTCTATGAACTAAGAGAACAGTGGGAAAAGGAGACGGACAAGGAAAGACAGTTTGAAATTCGCGCTAATATTGCATATGCTGGACAAAAGATTGCAGAAGACGCTATCATACATGCTGCATCTTATCTAAAAGAAGAGACAAAGGCAGATAATATATGTATTGCGGGTGGGGTTGCATTAAACAGTGTAGCAAATTATAAGCTGTATAAAACAGGTCTGTTTAAAAATTATTTTATTCAGCCAGCAGCAGGTGACAATGGGACATCAATCGGTGCAGCATATTATGGCTGGCACATGGTGATGAATCAGCCAAGACAAGTATAAAGGAGAAGATATATGTTTAGTCCATTTTTAGGAAAGGTGTATTCAAAAGAAGATATTATATGTGATATTGAGAAGTATAAAGATAAAATTGAGGCAACAGAATGTGAAGATGTATTTAAAAAGGCTGCAACTTCTATTTCAGAAGGAAAAATTATTGGATGGTATCAGGATGGGGCAGAATGTGGTCCGAGAGCATTAGGAAACAGAAGCCTGCTGGCTGATCCAAGAAGAGCAGAAATGAAAGATATTGTAAATAAACGAGTAAAATTTAGAGAACCATTTCGTCCGTTTGCGCCATCTATTTTATGGGAATGTCAGCAGGAATATTTTGATTTAGATATTCCGTCTCCATATATGCTTATGGTTGCGGATATCTGGCCTAAGAAACGTTCTGTGATTCCAGCAGTAACTCATGTAGATGGAACGGGAAGACTGCAGACTGTTATGAAGGAAATGAATCCAAAATATTATAAACTGATTGAGACTTTCTATGAAATTACGGGAGTACCTGTTGTTTTGGATACTTCTTTCAATGTAAAAGGAGAACCAATCGTAGAAACACCGGAAGATGCAATCAAATGCTTTTTAGGTTCCAATTTTGATGAACTGTATTTAGGTGATATTCTGGTAGTAAAGAAAGTGCAAGAGGAGAAATAAAATGATAATAGTTGGATTAGGTGGATCGGGTCATGATTTTTCGACTTGTATTTTTAAGGATGACCAGATCATAAGTTTTATTGAAGATGAAAGAGTAATAAGAAAAAAACATTCTTTCTTTCCAGGTATGGGAAAGGAGTTAATGAAACAGCCGGCACTTCATTATTGTTTCGAGCAGACTGGAATTGATGTTAGTGAGGTTGACTATTGCGTTTCAAATAGTTCTCTAGAGCCTTACTATTTTGCAAGAAACCCTTGGAAAAAGGAAATTATTCAAATCAATCATCATTTGTCACATGCGGCCAGTGCATTTTATCCTTCTGATTTTAAGGAAGCAGCAGTTCTTGTTATTGATGGAGCTGGCTTTGCAGAAGAAGAAGGTATGAATGACTCTATTACAATGTGGAGTGGGAATGGAAATGAAATAGAAAATATTATTAGTCATGGTGGAAAAATTATTTCAAGAAAATTGTACAATGAAATGATTGACCCAGCAGAAAATTCCATAGGAAGTTTCTATCACATTGCAACAACGTTAGTTGGGTTCGGACCATTTGATGAGGGAAAAACAATGGGACTAGCACCATATGGAACAAGCCGCTTGTATAAAAAACTTCGAGAACTTGTGGATTACGGAAAGGAAGGACAATTTATTTTTCCGATTGAAAGTATTAATGCTTTTGTACAAATGAAGGATCAGATGAATCCAGATGATTTTGACGAGAGAGCGGATATTGCGTGGGCTGCACAGCAGATTGCGGAAGAGGCACTTATCAATGCTGCAACATATTTAAAGAAACAGACAAATTGTGAAAACTTATGTTATGCAGGTGGAGTTGCTTTAAATAGTGTTGCAAACTATAAACTGTATAAGACTGGATTATTTAAGAATATCTTTATTCAGCCAGCTGCTGGTGATAATGGTACTTCTGTTGGAGCTGCATTGTATGGTGCATATAAAATTGCTGGAGTCGAAAGAAAAATATGAGTAAAGAAAAAATGAGTGAAAAACTTGTGGGAAAACATCTTTTGCTGCAGCCTCATTTAGATGACCTTCCATTTTCGATAGGAAGCATTTTATTAGAACAGTACATAAAAAAGGAAGATAGTATTGTGTATACAATCTTCGGAAAAGAGTTTTTTAATATTAGAAACTATCAGCACGATGAAAACGCAATGCAGATTCTTAGACAGGAGGAAGCAAAATGGTTTCAGAGTGCTGGAATAAAAAATCACCGGTTTGAATTAGAAGAAGCGGGCTATCGAGGAATTACGAGTATAAGAAAACTGTTTCGGACAAAAATGGCGGATGACTTTGCAATGAAGTATGAAGAACTTGAGTATGGAAACTGGGAAGAAGTGCTAGCTTGTGTCAAGACTATTTTAGACAGTCATTCCTGTGATTATGTATGGATTCCAGCAGGAGTTGGTGGGCATTGTGACCATATTGCGGTAAGACAGGCAATATTGGAACTGGTCTCCTTGTTCCAAGGAAAGGGAATCCTGTTTTTTGAAGAATTGCCTTACAGCTTATATTCAAAACCGCTGGATTGGAGTAAATGTGTGATACCAGATTTTCATTTGGAAGAAAGAATGGTACATACCTTATCACAGGAGGAAGAAACCTATAAGTATGAAAGCCTTAAGCATTTTCATTCACAAATAGATGATAGACAAGCAAGGGCTTTGTGCCATCATCCAGAAACCGTTACTTTGTGGATGCGAAATAATCAGGAGGAATAAGAATGAAGGTACCTTTTCATAAACCAGATATTGATGATAGAGAAATACAAGCAGTTACCAAAGCGTTAAGGCGCAGGATGATTGGTACTGGCCCCATTGTATCATCATTCGAGCGAAAGTTTAAAGAATATATTGGGGCTACCAATGCACTGGCAGTCAATTCTGCTACAGCAGCGTTGCATTTGGCAGTAGATGCGTTGGGAATTGGATCTGGTGATGAAGTGATTACAACTGCACTTACATTCACATCTACTATATTAGCTATTTTGTATACAGGAGCTACACCAGTATTTGCTGATGTAAATCCACATACACTTTGTCTGGATGCAGCAGATGTAGAGAAGAAAATAACGAAAAGAACCAAGGCAATTCTGCCAGTACATTACGCAGGAGTGCCATGTGATATGGATGCACTAACTGCATTGTGCAAAAAGTATAATCTTGCATTAATTGAAGATGCTGCACATGCCTTACCAACGGAATGGAAGGGAAAGAAAATAGGTTCTGACAGAAGTGAAATTAAAAATATTGCTTGTTTTAGTTTTCAGGCTACGAAAACGTTAGCAATTGGGGATGGCGGAATGGTTACCACTTCGGATTCAGAACTTGCAGAAATCATTTCCATGAAGCGCTTGTTTGGAATGAAAAGAAAACAGGATTTTACTAACATTGATCTGGCTTTGCAATATGGAGTGGAGACACTAGGTTATAAGTATAACATGACCGATATCGAAGCTTCTATTGGACAGATTCAGCTTGAGAAATTAGAAGAAATGTATCTGAAACGAAAAAGGGCAGCAGAGCGTTACATAGAGAAATTAAGTCATCTGGAGGAAATTCGTATACCAAGTATTCCAAAAGAAGCAAAAGTTTCATGGCATCTGTTTGTGATTATATTAAATGATGAGAAAAAGAGAGGCGCGCTTTTGGAATATTTAAAAGGAAAAGGGATTACGGCTTCCGTTCATTTTATGCCAGTATATGAATTCCCGTATTTTCAGCCAATGTTTCCAGATGCAAAACAGCAGTTGACTTACACAGAACAAGTTTCTAAGCAGGTAGTCAGTCTTCCAATGTTTCCTGATATTACAGAAGAACAGATTGATTATGTTTGTGATGAACTTACACATTTTTTAAAGATGGAATAGACGAGGTAACCATATGGAAAAGAACAGTATACCATCAGTCATTCATTTATATCCAAGTATGCGGTGCCAGCTTAACTGCAAGTACTGTTATGTAAATGCAGTCAATAAAGAATTAGAGGAACTATCGTTAGAAGAGTATGAATCTGTAATTCGCCAGGCTATAGCATTAGGAATTGTCACCTTTGACATAGCTGGTGGCGAGCCATTTATATATGGGCATATTATGGAACTTCTAAAAATGATTAAGAGAATGGGTGGTTTCTCGAAAGTGGTAACCAATGGTTACTATCTGGATCGGTATGTGGAACTTTTGAAGCAGGAGAAAGGACTGATAAAGGAATTGCATGTTTCGCTAGATAGTGTAAGAGCGGATATACATGATGAAACAAGAGGTTGTAAAGGGTTATTCGATAAAGTAATAAAAAACTTGACGTTGTATAAGAAGGAAATGATTAGTCCGGTACGAATCAATTATGTATTGCAAAAGGGAACGTATCTGGAACTAGAAGAAATGCTTGATTACTTAGAAACACAAGGCATAGATGGGATCGATATTCAGTATGTAGAGGATGTTAGTGATAAAACGAAAAATGGTGACTTTACACTAAATTGTCAGGAACTTGTAATGGCAGTGGAACGGATTATTACATGGAAAATGAATACCTATGCAAACCTTGACATTTTGATAGCACTACCTAGTTACATTTTTGCTGCATTTTCACCAGAGCTTAAGAAGCGTTTGAAAGAAAGTGGTGTTCAGACAATTTATTTTCCTGGACTGTTGCGGAATAATTATTTTAAGGAAGCGCTCATTATTAAACAAAATGGTGATGTAACAGGATGTACAGGCTATATTAATGAGGAACAGTGGGTTTGTGCCAATGTAAGGGAAACTACGTTGGAGACGATTATCAAAGAGGCATTTCCTAACATGCGCACAAGATTAGAATCCTTATGTTCGAGGCGGTTAGGAGGAGAATGTAAAGACTGTCCTTCTAAAAGATTTTGTCGAGGCAATGAAGGGGTTTTACAAAAAGAAGAAATTGTACAGTGTCCCATAAAGGAAGACTTAATAAACTATATAACAAGAAATAGAGAAGAAAGGTGAAGAACAATGGAAAGAAATGAAATTAAGGAAAAAGTATTTGAGGTAGCAGGTAAATTATTTGGTCAAGATACGGCGGAATTTCTAGATAAAGAAAATTTAGTAGATGCATTCAGCATGACATCTATTGACGTATTAGAGTTTCTTTTAGCAATTGAAACGGAATTTGATTTTGAATTTGATGATGAATATCTAGATGAAACAACTTTGCAGGATATTAATGTATTACTTGACTATATTGAAGAACAGATGTAGAAGGAGGATGGAATAATGGAAGATAAGCCATTAATTTTAACACTTCTTCTTACGTATTCATGTAATCTCAAATGTCCGTTCTGTGGGCAGAATGATATTCGTAGAAAGAAAGATTTTAACGGAAGCATGCAGCTTTCCTTGGAACAGGTAGAACAAATCTTAGACGATGCTGCTGCGGCAGGCATCAAAAATGTAAACTTGTGGGGTGGAGAACCTCTACTACATCCTGATATTTTCAAAATTATTAAAGCAGTGAAAAAGCGTTATATGAGATGCTTTATGGTAACCAATGGAGTCCTTCTTGAAAAGTATGCAGATGAAATTATTGAGTCGAAGCTAGACTTCTTACAGGTATCTGTAGATGCACCAGGAGATGCTCACGATTCAGTTAGAAATCATCCAGGTCTGTTCCGTAAAATTGAAGCAGGAGTAAAGAAAATTAACGAGAAAAAAAGGATTTTTCCATTCATATCAAGCTGTACGGTTCTGCTGCCAGATAATATGAATACGGTAAATGAAATTGCCAAAAACAACTTAAGTATTGGGATTGGAACCGCGTTCTTTCAGTTATGTATGTCTTACTCAGATGAGACAGTAAAAGCATACAAAGACCGTTTAGTAAATGAGTATGGATTTACATATGAAGATTTTCGCGTTATTGATAATTTTAAAGGACAGGGCTTATCCTTAGAAGAATTTAAACAGGGAATTGAAAGCTGCGCACAGATGAAGGAAACATATGGAGAAAAAGTGACATTTCCAAATATGATGAATGATGAAGCAAATTATAAATATTATATGCAGGAAACAGGTTCTGTTCCGGAAAAAATGTCAAAAGGATGCTGGAGCATAAACTATAAAATTAATGTACAGCCAAATGGGGATGTTGTAACATGTCCAGACTTTCCGGACTTTGTAATTGGAAATGTATTTGAGCAGTCCATTATGGAAATCTGGAATTCAGAAAAGAGAAAGAAGTTTGTTGCGGACTTTAACAGTGGCAGGCCACTTCCAATCTGTTATCGCTGTTGCCAGCTATGGGACAAAGAAGAACATGGAAGCTGGGGAGGTGTAAGATAATGTCTGACCAGGTAAAGCTGTCTGTCATTATTCCTTATTACAATAAATGGCCAAGAACGAAATATGTATTGGAATCTCTGAATAGGCAGGATTTTAAGGAGAAGTTTGAAGTCATTATGGTTGATGATGGTTCAACGCCAAGTCTTAATTCATGTCTAAAAGATGCGGAAGTTCATGTTCCGTTACAGGTGATTGAACAGAAAAATGGGGGAAGATCGGCGGCCAGGAACACTGGGTTTGCACATGCAAAAGGGGATATTGTTGTGTTTGTAGACGATGATGTTATCCTTTCTCCGGATTTTTTAAGATCCCACTATGAAAAGCATATGGAAACGACGGAAGATATTTTTGTTCATGGCAGAATCTATGATTTAATTGAATTAACATCATTTTACGATCCAGAGAAAGGCATTTACTTTGATTTTATTGCGGATCGCAGTAAGGTTTTAAGAAATGCAAAGCCAGCGCTTTCATTTGAAAACGTATTTAAACATTGGGAAGAGTTCCAGAACAAGAAGCGAAGAATGTCCAGACTAGAGAAGCTGATTCAGGAGGTTTTGGCAACAAAAGAATTGGAAAAGATCCATTGGCTTGGCTGTGTTGGAGGCAATGTAAGTATGAAACGAGAAAGCTTTCAAAAGGCAGGAGGATTTGATACAAAATTTATCTATTGGGGCGGAGAGGATTTTGAATTAGGATACCGATTACTAAAACAAGGAGTAAAGGCAGCCACAATTGACAGCAATATATATCATATGACCCATGCCCATGTAGATCATTTTGAAGAAAGACGTGTCAGTGAAACATACTTTTATGAAAAACATAAAGATGAAACGATCAAAATCTTATATGAATTTTTGGAAAAGAAGATAAACCAAAAGGAATTGATTGAGCGAGTAGGAGGTTTAGGGAATGTCAGAATGTGAAGAAAAACTTGCCTTATCAGGTGGAGAAAAGTATCGAACAAAACCATTTGCAAAATGGCCAGAATTTGACCAGCATGACATAGATGGTTTATTAGAAGTTGTGAATTCAGGTATCTGGTCCAGAGCCAATTATACCAGCCATTTAAAATTTACATATGAAAGTGATAGTGTAATTGGGCGTTTTGAGCAGAAGCTTATAAAGTACCAGCAGACAAACTACGGAGTGTTTGTAAACAGCGGAACTTCAGCACTTCACTTATCATTTGAGGCACTTGATTTAGAGCCAGGAAGTGAGGTCATTACAACACCTTACACATTTTTTGCTACAACAGCACCTCTTTATAAAATGGGATTAAAACCAGTATTTGCAGACATTGACCAATATGGAAATCTTGATCCAGAGCGTGTAGAGGAATGTATTACAAAGGATACAAAGGCAGTTCTTCTTATGCATTGTGCGGGATATCCTTGTAAGATGGATCGATTCCGTGAACTATGTGACAAACATAATCTGTATCTGATACAGGATTGCGCCCATGCAGTAACCAGTACATATTTAGACAAACCAGTGGCATCCTATGGGGATATTTCTATTTTTAGTTTTGAAGCATCCAAGACATTAAATTCCGGAGAAGGTGGTTTTGTCACGACAAATTCAAAGGAGTTATTTGAAAAGATTTTTTCTATTCATAGTTGTGGAAGACCGTTTGGAGGTGACTGGCGTTCTCATGTGCTTATGTGTGAGAACTATAGACCATCTGAATTTCAAGGAGTTATTGCAACGACTCAATTGGAAAAGCTTCCAGACCAGACTAAGAGAAGAAATTTTGCAAAAGCTTATTTAGATGAAGCACTGAAAGACCATCCAATGGTGGAGCCTGTCCCAATAGAAGGCGGGGCTACCCAGCATGGCAATTATGCTTATGTGCTTCGGATTAGAGAAGCATTTAAGAAGAAACTGACAGGAAAACGTCTGGCAATTTATCTGGAGACAGAAGGAATTCCATGTAACTCTGGATATAAGAAACTGGTTTATGATATTGACTTTGCAAAGCAATTTACAACAAAAGAAGAGCGTAATGCATATAAGGAACACTGTCCTATGGCAGTCGATTATTTGAAATATACTGTGTGGATTCCGCAGACTATTTTGATTAGTCCCAAAGAGGATTTGGATGATGTGGTTGGAGCAATCAACAAGATATATAGATGTCTATCAAAGTAAATGGTGATAAGTATGGAAAATAAGAACATTAGGATGAAACGTTTGTTTGGCAGCCAGAGCCAGCATACAGTGATTAATGCGTTGGACCATGGGGTAACGTGCGGGCCAATGAAGGGAATTGAAAATCTGGAGGAGATTCTTTCTCTAATCGGCAATTCCCAATCAGATGCAGTTATTCTGCATAAAGGAAATATTAGAAGGCTGGCAGGTATGCTTCCGAAACAGATCGGTATTATTATGCACCTGTCAGCAAGTGTGAATTTTAGTCCATATGCCAATACCAAAGTGCTTGTTTCCAGTGTAGAAGAGGCAGTTCGCATGGGGGCTGATGGAGTTTCTATTCATGTAAATCTTGGACAGGAAAATGACAATCTGATGTTACAGGATTTTGGAAAGGTATCGGAACAATGTGCGTATTATGGAATGCCACTTCTTGTGATGATTTATCCAAAAGTGGAAATGCAGTCTGCTTCTTTGCAGATCCGATATATTGCGCATTCCATAAGAATCTGTGAAGAATTAGGAGCGGATATTGTGAAGATTCCGTATGTGGCAGATGAAAGTGCATTAAAAGAAATATTACAGTATGCCCATATTCCTGTTGTAATGGCAGGAGGGGATTGTCAAAAAAGTGAGCAGGACATCTTAAAAACAGTAGAAGCAGGTATGAGGAACGGATTGAGTGGTATATCAATGGGACGAAATATTTTTCAGAATGCACAACCAGATAAGTTACTCGACAAGCTTTGTGAAATTGTACATAAGGAACCATAAGGAGGTATTGTATGAAATTAGACCAGATTTGGCTTGATTTACGTGAACAGAACGCCATAGCCAATGTAGAGAATATAATGACAGGATTACCTATCAAGAATGTGCTAGTAAAACCTTCTATTTTAAAAGAGAAAAATGTAGGAGTTGGAAAGCGAATTCAGTTGGCCTTTTTTGTAGAAAACGAAAATGAGTTACGAGAAATAAAAAAAGACGATATTGTAATTTCTGAAAAGGAAGAATTATTAAAGAGTGCCAAAGCAAAAGGACATAAGTGTGGTTTTTATGTAAAGGTAATTGACCGTGAAAGTCTTAATTTAGCTTGGAGTCATGGTATTCAGTATGAATATTTGATTATTGAGTTTAAGGACCCAACCAACATTCCATTAGAGCTTGTAATTGCACAGATTGAGGATAAAAAAGCAGATACTATTTTATTAAAAGTGGTAAATTCTATTGAAGATGCCAAGATTGCTTCTCAAGTTTTAGAGCGTGGTTCTGATGGAGTTCTTTTGAATGGAGTGAAGGAACAGGAGTTGAGCAGAGTGAATGAGGTGATCGAGGAAGAACCAAAAGTAAATCTTCAGGAAGTTGAAATTACCAGCATTGAATATATCGGTTTGGGAGATCGTGGCTGTATTGATACAACTTCTTTAATGGGGGAAGACGAAGGAATGATCATCGGTTCAACTTCCGCAGGTGGAATCTTTGTATGTTCTGAAACACATTTTCTTCCATACATGGAGTTAAGACCATTCCGTGTAAATGCTGGTGCAGTACATTCTTATGTAATGGCTCCTGATAACACAACCAGATATATGAGTGAATTAAAATGTGGTGAGAAAGTAAGCTGTATTAACACCAAGGGAGAAGTTAGAACGGTTTCCGTCGGAAGAAATAAAATCGAAAAGCGACCTTTATTACTGATAAAAGGAAAAATCGGTGAGGTAGAGATAAATACGATACTACAAGATGACTGGCATGTTCGTGTAATGGGAATTGATGGACAGGCTAAAAATATTACGACACTGGAACCAGGCGACAAGGTGTTCGGGGCACTTATGAAAAGTGGAAGACATGTAGGCTTAAGTGTCAGCGAAACAATTCTGGAAAAATAGGAGTATTTTTATGAAACAAAAATTTGTAATCATGACAAATCCCAGAACAGGAAGTGAGTATTTAGCCAAACTGTTAGACAATCATACCCAAGTAACCTGTCTAGGAGAAGTATTTTCTATTGGACCAGATGGAGAAGCTTGGAATCACTCAAAATACAAGCAGCAGGGCGATATGTTTGGATATTTAGATTATGAATTCTCCAAATCGGATAAGCCCATCTGTGGTTACAAGCAGATTTCAAATTGGCTTGAAAATGCTGGATATCCAAAGCTAGAAGCATTTATACAGGCACACCATGAAAGACAATATCGATTTATATTTTTGTCACGAGAAAATTTATTAAAAGAGTATGTGTCATTTATGCTTATGATGCAGAAGGGATATGGACATATAAGTGAAGAACAGAAGCAGAAACTATCAGTTCATTTAGAACCAAGGGTCGCCTATATGTACATGCGAAAATGGATTGGATTTAATAAAAGGTGCAAAGAAATTCTGAATCAGAAGCAGATTCCGTACTTGGACTTGCTTTATGAAAGAGATTTTGCAAAAGACAAGAAAGTGAAGGAGAAAGTATTCGATTTCTTTTCCTTACCATACGAGGAAATTGTAGACCCGCTTAAACAGACGAATCCATATCAACTAGAAGAACTGATTGATAATTATGATGAGGTTTGTAAGTACTTAAAAGATAAAGGATGGGAAGAGCATATAAAAAAATAAGAAAGAGAGAAAATGATGAATAAACAGAAAAAATTTAATACCAAAAGCAATATCAGGTGGCTGACTTCTCATATTTTTCAATATCCGGTCATTACCATTATTTTTATCACCGTAGTGTTCTTATCGATCTATTATCAAAATAATGTTTCTATCTACATTGGAAAAATATTTGATGCAGTCTCATCAAGAGATCGACAAGAAGTAGGACGATGTTTGTTCTTGCTGTTTTTGGTTTCGGTAGGGCAGGGACTTTTGGATCTCTTTTCTTCGTACAGCATTTTAGCACTTAGATTAAATGTGGAAAAGGATACAAGACAGGAAATATATGAAGATCTGCTTCAGAAGGACCAATCTATTTATGATGAAACCAGTACCGGAAATATTATGGCATTGGCAACCAACGAAATAAGAAATATTTCCATTATGTTTCAGCCGGGATTTTTAATTACCTATAAAAGTATCTTGTCCTACGTGATACCGATTTGTTTCATTTTACGAAACTTTCATTATTCCTTGTCCATTGGACCAATTTTATTTACTATCCTTTCGTTGTATTTACTGCTTCGTTATTCAAAGAACATTAATACAATCACAAAAGATGTAAGACAAAAATTTGGTCAGATGAATTCCAGCTTAAATGAGGTTATGGAAGGAATCGAAGTAGTGAAAGCCAATGCACAGGAAGACAAGGAAAAAGCAGAATTTAAGGCACATACAAATGACATTTTAACGGCATCTTTAAAGAGAGTGAAAGTGGAAGCTGGATATAAGCCAACCTTAGTGTTTGCACTATTTTTTGGGGTTGCGGTATTTCAAGCTCTTTCAATCTATGTAAAGGGAGATATGTCATTAGGAAGTCTGGTGTCTTATATTACTATTTACATGAATTTAAAATATCCAATATCCAACGCAGAGATTTCCTTTAGCTTAATTGGACAGGGTATGGCTTCGGTTGGAAGAATTGTTGAAATTCTTAAACAGTCCAAAACCATTGAAAATTCTAAAAATCCAGTGAAAGAAGAAATCAAAGGTGGAATTGAATTTTCCAATGTCAGTTTTGGATATAAGAAAGGAAAAGATGTTCTAAAAGACTTGAATTTTTCCATTCAGCCAGGTGAAACGGTTGCCATTGTAGGAAGTACAGGAAGTGGAAAGAGTACCGTTACGAAGCTCTTGAACCGAACTTACGACATTGATAAGGGACAAATTCTAATTGATGGACATGATATCAAGGAATGGGATTTAAAAACACTTCGTTCTAGTATTGGCGTAATAGAACAGGATGTATTTTTATTTTCCTGGTCTATTTTAAAAAATATTGCGTTTGGAAGCGGTAATTTGGAAGCAGAAGGGGAAAAGGATGCAATTGAATTATGTGCAAAGAAATCCTATGCCCATAATTTTATAGAAGAATTTCCTGATAAATACGACACCATGGTGGGAGAGCGAGGAATTCAGCTTTCAGGTGGGCAAAGACAGCGTATCGCCATTGCAAGAGCATTGCTTATGAACCCGAAAATTCTTGTGTTAGATGATTCTACCAGTGCAGTAGACAGTAAAACAGAAGAAGAAATTCAAAAGGGATTAAAAAATATTATGAAGGAACGAACCACCATATTGATTACCCATAGATTGTCACAGATCATATGGGCAGATAAAATCATTATGATGAAAAATGGAAGAATTCTTGCAAAAGGCAGTCATAAGCAGCTAATGAAAGAATGTAAAGAGTATCGAGATATGTATTCAGAGTATTTATAAAATAGCTGGTAAGAAAGGAAGGATAAGATTCTATGGCATTTATTATGGATGGATTTAAAGGGGATTCATACGATCATGAGTACCCAACAAAAGAAATACTAAAAAGAATACATATGCTTTTTGAAAAGAAGAAAAAGAAGATGCTGGCAGCTATGACTTGTCTTGTAATGAATACTGCGATTAGCACATGTGTTCCTTTATTGTTAAGTGATATATTAGATCAGTTTGATAGAAACTCAACAAAGCAGAAAGTCGTCATATTCGCTGTATTATTTATTGTGTTGAATGTAATGTCTTGGGTTCTAGGATATATTCAGAAGAGATGTACAAAAGAAACCCTGCTGGAGGTAAACAGAGACATTCAGAATGCAAGTTTTGATGCTTCTGTAACAAAAGATATGTCGTTCTTTGATGAAAACTCCTCGGCAAAGATTATCAGTCGTATAACAGGAGATACGGAGTCCTTATCAAATGTAGTAGATTTGATGATTACATTTTTAAAAGATGTGCTGGTTTTTACAGTGCTGATTGTAGTTGCATTTGTAAAGAATCCTAAGATGACACTAGTTCTATTAGCATTTATTCCTGTGATTACAGGTGTTTCTTATGGATTCCGAAAAATTGCAAAAGTGGTAAGTTCGCAGTTATTTCAGGCAATGGCACAAGTGAATCAGGCAGTAAAAGAATGCATAATTGGAATTACGGTGACGAAAAACTTCAGTAAAGAAGAGAAGATGTATCAAGATTTTCTTAAAGTAAATGAAGAAGTATATAAAACGAATATTAAGCAGGGGCTGGTATTCTCCGGTATTCTTCCGATTATGAATATGTTGTCTGTATTGGGAACGGCTTTAATTGTATTTGTGGGAGCCAATCAGGTGTTAGATGGAAAGATTAGTTATGGAGAATTGTATCTGTTCATTCAGGCAGTTGGTTTGATTTGGAATCCGATCACTTCATTGGCTAACTTCTGGGGACAGTTCCAAGAAGGAATGGCAGCAGCAGAACGAGTATTTTCTCTTATGGATGCTAAGAGTAAGGTAAATCAGACAGATGAGAAACAGCTGCCTGATATGAAAGGAGCGATACAACTTCAAAATGTAACATTTCATTATAACAGAAATGAGAACGTATTGGAAGATTTCTCACTTCAGATAAAACCAGGCGAGAAGATAGCTTTGGTAGGGAATACTGGTTCTGGAAAAAGTACTATAGTTCAATTAATCCTTAGATTCTATGAGTTTAATGAAGGAAAAGTAACCATTGATGGACAAGATATCCGCTCCCTGGATATGAAGGCATACAGGGAACAGATTGGTTATGTAGGTCAAACGCCATTTCTTTTTTCGGGAACAGTGCTTGAGAATATTTTATACGGAAATGTCAATGCATCGAAGGAAGACGCCATCAAGGCAGCTAATAAGATTGGAAATGGGCAGTGGCTAGAGTATTTGCCAGATGGGATTGAGACACAGGTTGGGGAGCGTGGAAATGGAATCTCATTAGGGCAAAGACAGCTTGTGGCAATTGCAAGGCTGATATTAAAGAAACCGTCTATTTTAATTTTTGATGAAGCAACAGCTAATATCGACCCTATTACAGAACACTATATACAGGAAGCACTAAAGTATATTATGCAAGGGCGAACATCCATTATGATTGCCCATCGTTTGACTACAATTCGTAACGTGGATCGGATTATTGCTTTGGCAAATGGAAAAATAATTGAAGAAGGAAAACATGAAGAACTTTTAAAAGAAGATGGGTATTATAAGGAACTATATAATAAGTATTTTAAATTTCAAGATGTAGATAAGAAATTAGAAGGTATGGAGGCATAGGTATATTATGAAATTTTTGTTAGAAAGTCTGGGGATGACAAGTCAATGTAATTTAAACTGCAGCTATTGTGATTGGCAAAAGGATCGTAACTTTGCATTATCACCAGAGCAGTTTGAGAAGGCAAAAGCACATATTGAAAAAATGGGGCAAATGATGAACGAAAGATATCCTGATATTTCCTTGGTTCAGTATTCAGGTGGAGAACCACTTCTTTATCCAGAAATTTTAAAAGAAGTATTTCGTGTGTTTCACGATAAATGGATACGCATCAATACGAACGGAACACTTCTTACGGATGAAATAATACAGATGGCAAAAGACCATGGAAAAGTGTACATCGCAGTAAGTCTTGATGGGTATACCATAACTGCAAATTCACCAAGAGTAAAAGGTGACCAGAAGATTCTTGATACGATTCTTTCTAATATTGAAAAATTAGTGGAAAGAGAAGTGCCAGTAATGCTTTTGTGTACCTTGAACCAAGAAAATATTAGAGAATTTCCAGCATATGTTAAGTATCTGACGGATAAATACGAAGATGCTATTGAAAAAGGAATGCTTGTTATGCCAACTCATAGTGTAACAAGTTACAGCAAAGACAATGGTACACCAGATACAGAAGTTGTTGAGCAATTTGGTAACTATATCAAAGAGAATGTGGACAAGTATAAGGTGTTATCGAATATAAAAGCACATTATGACAACTTGGCATATTTTCTAGTACATAAAGAAAGAAAAGTAGCATGCAGTGTATATGAATGGTCCTTATCCATGCATTTTAGAAAAAATGATATCATTGATTCTGGTAAATTCCTAAGTTTTGGCTGTGGGATGCGAGGCGTTCATGAATTAGGCTATTTTGATATCAATAAAGATGAAGAATTGGAACGCTTGTATCAGAAAGTTGAGGAGTATGATATAAACCGTAAACTAGATTACTATAATTCAAGTAAACAGGTTTCAGAATATAACCAGCTAAACGATAACTGCTCCGGAAAATGTTTTCCAGACTGGGTTATCTTTGATTTAATTTTCCAAGGGATTGTATCAATTGAGGAAGCAGCCAATTGGTTTGTTTTATTTAAAGATCCAGCGATTCAGGAAAAAATCAAGAAGTATAGAAGTGAAAAAGAAAAATAGGATAGGAGAATGGAAATGGAAGAAAATTCAGTGCAGTACAATATGGTGGATACTGTTATTTCAAATGAAGATACCTATTCGTGGAAGGATTTAAATTGTGTGTATCGACCATGGTCAACAGTTTTTAAATCATTTGGGGAAGAGTATTTAGAAGGAATCCTGCTTCTTTCCACATTCTTTTCAATCTATATGGAAAGAAAGGAAAAAAGGGAAATCCCAAACTTTCCAGCACTTTATCAGACGGAGCTTCAAGAATTCTTTGGAATTAACATGGAGAAGGTTTGTTATACATCAAAGCATGATATGGTTTCAGCAATTAAAAACGCTATTGATAAGGGATGTCCAGTCATACTGCCAGTGGATTTATATGAATTAAGTTACAATCCAATGTATTTAAAAGAGCATCGTTTTAAATACATGATTATCAAAGGATATGATTTAGAACGAGGAATCTTTCACATATTAGATAACATTCATATTGACTATGGCAGTGCAACTATTTTAACGGATTTCACAAGCCGTTTTGATGAAATGTATAACATGAATAGAAGCTATTATGAATATTTTCATGGATTACAGGATTGTGAGGCACAGCATCTCTTTTATCTGAATGGTGAAAATAAGAAAAAAGTAAATGCGTATCAGACATTACTTTTTTTACGACAGGCATTAGAAGACAGTCTGAATGGTTCTTTGCCAGTAGTACACTTTGAAGAACGTATGGCTGATATGGAAATAAGTGATAGCTGCAAAGAGGATATGGAAGAACTGACCAGGTCTTTAAATTTAAAACATGTTTACGTAGAAACATTATTTTTACTGTTAAGCAGAGTATATCAAAAGGAAGAGGAACTTCTTGCTTTAAAAGAAAAGATGGTGCAGGTAAATAAAGAATGGGATAGTATAAGGGCACAAGTTATTTACCATAAAGTGCGTGACGGAATTTCCGCTGAACTTAGACAAAGCATCCATGTAAGGAAAGAACAGGATGCTAAACTAAGAAAAGAACTCGTTCAGATTCTTTCTCACATAGAGGATATTAAGCCAAAGGAAGAAAACGAACTGTTAGGTTTTCGGGTATTCAATAGTAAGAAGGCAGAAATTATACAAGAGGGAAATGACATTGTAGTTAGACATTCCAATCACACAACCTATGACACTTGGCTTATGCAGGATTATGCTGTACAGTTTTTGTTAACAGATATTAATAGTCCAATGAGCATAGAAACAAAGGTGGATGTAACACAAAATATTGGGGACGATATTCACAGTGGAATCATGGTAAAACTGGAAGATGGAACGAGATATCTGTTTGGCAATTATCGAGGAGAGCGAGTTGCATTGTTCTGTCCAAATATGGGAGAAGAGTTTGAATTATTTAATCGATTAGACTTTGATTATAATTCTACGACAGAACGTAAAAGCAATCATTTCTTTAAGGCAGTTTATACTGGAAATGCAGTAGATTTTTATTGCTTGAGCAAGGACTGCTCCAAAGAAGAATGCATTTACCATTTGGAGATAGGACAACAGAAATTAACCATGGGTCTATTTTCTAAGACATGGGAGAAGTTAAATCACCAGGTTCGGTTTTATGATATTCATAGAAAAGATTTGATACAGTAGAAACAGAGGGGTGCAAGAATTGGCGAATATGAAATTGGAGGGAAACAAAGATTCCTACGAAATTGATGAAGTGGATTGTTTTGAAAAACCAATAGGAATTGTAATAGAGGGGATGCGTCCAGGCTATGCAGGCCTATTCTATATGTTTTTAAAATTTACGCAGGCATATAACGTGGAACATTTTTTTGTGGATACGCCAAAAAATACAATTGAAACAGAAATGAAAGTAAAGAAACAGATTCTAAGAGAAGAATTTGGCGTAGAACTACAATACAAAGAATGGAAGGAAACGGAATCATTTCATAACTTTATGGAAACGGAACTTTCGGGAACCAATGTTGTACTGGTTCCTGGAAGTTTGAAAGAACTCTTCTATTCAAAATATTACAGAAGAAGAAACTGGCCACATCTTTTCCTAATCAAAAGTTATGATTCAGAAAATCAGCTGTATTATACATTGGATTCTTCTCAGTTCTTTAAAGAGAATATGAATCTTTACCGTGACTTTGTAATTCCATATGATATTATGGAAAGATTGCATGCTACATATAAAAAAGACTATTTCCAATATGTATATTGCATCGATTCTGGGAAGACGGAACAAATGCTGGATGCTGGTACTATTGTAGGCAGTTGCATTCACTATTTCTTAAAGGGCAAAATTGAAAAACAGCCATATCGTGAGATTTATTATCTGGAACACATGAACCAAGCAATAGGTTCTCAGGAAGAAGTTACCTATTACTCAGAGAAACTTCTTCGTACCAATAAAGCAAAAAAAGTGTTTTTGCATGAACTAGGCCGGTATCTTGAGATAAAGGAATATGCAAAAGAAAAGCTGGATGAGTTTCAGACATGTGCGGAGCATGTACTGAAAGAGTGGAAGAAACTAACGAATATCTGTTATGTTCACGCAAGAAAAGGGAAATGTACAGACGTTCGAGAGGAAAGTAAAAACGCTGTTCTGATGGAAGAAGCATTATATGAACAAATTAAGGAATTGAGTGGATTCGTTCAGAACAGTGTATCAGAAGATACAGTGAGAAAAGGGAAGAAACAGCTTGAGAACAATGAAGAACACGTTATAACAATAGGGCAAGATAACACCTATACATTTTTGCTTCCAAAAGGCAAAGTATACACATCTTGGTTTAAGGACGATTCACCTAAGGTTGTATTGAAACAAATTTCAGATTATGAAAACAGTTTTTATATAAGCTGTAAAGTGAAAATTAATGTAATGAAAGAATGTTCCAATTTTCATGGAGGAATTTTCTTGCGTACGGACCAAGGATATGTATATTTCTGGGGAACCCATTGCGGCAACTTAATTCGACTTGATCTAGGTGGAATTGATACCGATTTATATACCTATGAAAAGGCAGGAGGGGAAGTATGGATTGGTGTCAGATTGGAAAAGAACAGTTGCAGAGTAGAAGTATTGTCTAATGGAGAAGTAGAAGACTTTCATGATATCTCATTAATTGGAAGAGTGGTAGAGGTTGGTGTTGGTTGTAAGACGTGGGATGAAAGCGATGAGGTAGCACTTACGTTCTCTCAAGTAAGAATGGAAGGCCGATAGGGGGAAGGAAAATGTATGATACCCAAGAGATGAATCAGCATTTAGATGAATTAGAAGCAGAATCCATGTTCATTATGCGAGAAGTAGTAGCAGAATGTGAAAAGCCAGTTATGCTTTATTCAAGCGGAAAAGATAGTTCTGTTATGATGCATCTTGCCATGAAAGCATTTTATCCGGAAAAGCCCCCCTTTCCATTTCTACACATTGATACAACATGGAAGCTTAAAGAAATGATAGAGTTTCGAGATAGAAAAGCCAAAGAATTGGGAATTGAAATGCTTGTCTATCAAAATGAAGATGGAATTCGTCAAGGAATCAATCCTTTTGACCATGGTTCCCTTTACACCGATATTATGAAAACCCAGGCATTGAAACAGGCCTTGGATAAGTACGGCTTTACAGCAGCGTTTGAAGGAGCAAGATGGGACGAAGAGAAATCAAGAGCCAAAGAAAGAATCTTTTCCTTTCAGAATCAGAATCATGTATGGAATTCCAAAGCACAGAGACCAGAATTATGGGATTTGTATAATGCAAGAGTAAAAAAAGGAGATAGTATTCGAGTATTTCCTATATTAAACTGGACCGAAAAAGATATCTGGTTATACATACAAAGGGAACAGATTGAAATTGTACCTCTTTATTACGCCAAAGAACGTCCTGTAGTCTATCGCGACGGAAACATTATTATGGTAGATGATGAACGTTTCCCTCTGCAGCAAGGAGAAGAAATTCAGATGAAGAAAATTCGGTTCCGTACATTGGGATGCTATCCTCTAACTGGGGGATTTGAATCGGAGGCAGATACATTAGATGCCATTATTGCAGAAACATTGGGTGCTGTTTCTTCCGAAAGGACAAGCAGAGTAATTGACCACGAGGAAGCTGGAAGTATGGAACGAAGGAAGAGAGAGGGGGACTTTTCCACCAGCAAAAGAAATTTAAATCCTTCAAAAAATATGCCTTGGTATAAAAAGGAGACTTTATTGGAGTATTTAGAGAAGGCAGAAATCCATGAAGGCAGA
>CALFNR010000125.1:0-64751 GCA_937903005.1 uncultured Lachnoclostridium sp.
CAAGCACAGGCAAGATTTTAAAGAGAAAATTAGTGGAAATGGTTACAGAACCTAACGCACAGAGCCATCTTGCATAATACATAACAAAATGTAAGTGAAATATTTATTTGTTCGTTGATTTTACAAACTCATACTGTATGGAAGTAGTAAAGTAAAAGAGGTGTCCCACTAGCGGATTTTTCATCAACTGTGTGCCGCCTCTTTTTCTATGTTTTCTTTTAGATGTTACACTTATCGTTGATTGAGTCGAAAGTTTGGGTACAACTATCTAGACACCCTTTTTTTAAAATGTGTCCTGAATTAACAATTCTGCCAGCTAGAATGGATTTATATTTCGATTTTCAAGAGTGGTGCAAGAAATTTAAGCATAATATAGGTTAAGTTTTGGGGGATAAAAAGACGGATGCCAATTTCTTGCTTTTGAACTTTATATAAAATATTGCATAAAAATGTAAGACATGCTAATATCATAATAGGTAATTGCGAAACTAGTTCAAAATTCTGCCTGTAGCAGGATTAAATACCAGTAAGACAGAGCATTTCCATTCATGGTAAAAAATTGATACAACAAAAAGACGGCGGATTCACTCGTCATTAATAATTATGAATGAAATTCATTAAGCAATCAGAGGTTTTAAGCGGAATGCAGGCTTTTTCAAAGGAGGTTTCACGAAGAAGGTATTTGTAAATTCCGATGGAATCAAAGGCGGCATCCAAAAGAAAAACCTTGGGATTAATCAGTGAATGCTTTTCAAAAAAATCCTTCAGCACAGGGATTAATGCCTTGGAATCAGCAAGGCTCTTATCTTCGTCGGGAGAATCTGATTTTTTACCGACAACGATATCTGGATGAGCATCCAGAAAGCTTTTGTTGTAGAAAGAGATATCCCTTACAATGCCCAGACCGTTGGTTACAATGCCAAATTTGTAGGCATAGCAGAAATACCCGTTTATGTACATCTGCTGAATGGCAGGATTGGTGGCTGAATGGGAAGGCATGGAGCCGTAAGCAGCTTTATAAGGATCATAGGAGTCACCAAGCTGTTTTGCTTTTTTTAAGGCTTTAAGCTGTTTGATAATTCGGTTGGCATATCGGTTCGGTCAGGTCAACCAGATGATTGAACATAGATTGTAAGTCCGACAAAAAATCCTGTTTGAAACGGGTAAATTGAGAGACATCGGGGACGACATCAAATCCAACTTTAACATTTAGATATGGCTTAGCTGGTAGCGATAATACACAGAAACGTGTTAGAATAGCGTATGACATGACATGGAGCTCTTGTCCATTCTTTACATTCACAGAATGTTTTGGTATTGGATGGATTGCTGCTGACAAAAATTCAAGAGAGTTAGTAACTAAAACAACAAGTGTAGTTGGTGAATCTCAGATATATTCTGTTGATGGGCTTATATTAAAAGGAACACGTAATATTAAAATGGATACAGAAATGAATGGAGTTGTTACAGCGAAACCTGTAATTGGTTCCGTCGAAGGGGGCGGTTATGCAAAACATATGAGTGGTGTAATATATGTACAGACACAATCAGGTTCATATAATATGAAAACAATTCAGATATATGTTGCATATGGTCATACAGTCCCAACGCTAACTGTGGCACCATCTGTCACTATCGAGTTCAAAAAATTTGCAAATTCAATTAGTTTTTCAGTTGGTTCCTCACAAGAGATGATTATAAAGTCTCATAGCACATTTGCATACAATTCGCAAAGAGAGGTAGTAGCTGTAGGTAGTTGAGGATGAGTATTTGTTAGGGGATGATTAAATGGATTCCATAAAAAATATGTTGATAGGAATAACATTTTTACTGGTAACAATAATTATACATTTAGCATATGAAAGTTTGTTATATACGGATTTTATTGGAGTGTTGGGAGTTATCATTGTTGTTCAGTCCTGCTTGACGTACAATAAAGAAAATGGAAAAAAAGACGATAAAAGTAATTAGATTCTAAGCTTTTAGATAGTATTTTTGAAATTAAGATAATTTTATGTAGTAATATTTACACAAGTACAAAATGTTATTTTGTAGGGCTGTCTCACTAATTTTTGTTAGAGCGACAGCCCAGTTTTTTGAGCTTCATAAACAAAATTATCTCGTCGCGTAACCTTGACAACCACCATTCAAACTTGTACCATAAACTTGAGTTTTCAAGAAAGGCAGGTATTATTATGAGCAGCGTATTAGACCGTTTTTTATCATACGTAGTGATTGACACAGAATCGGTAGAGGATATGGAGTGTTTCCCAAGCAGTGAGAAGCAGAAAGTGCTTGGTGAAAAGTTAGTAGGGGAACTAAAAGAGTTGGGACTTGCTGATGCTTTTATGGATGAGTACGGGTATGTGTTTGCTTCTATTCCTGCAAATACGGACCGCCCTTTGAAAACAATCGGGTTTATCGCACATATGGACACTGCGCCAGCTATGTCAGGTCACAATGTAAATCCTAGAATTGTCGAGAAGTATGATGGAACAGACATCATTTTAAATCAAGAGAAAAACATTATTCTCTCACCAGAGGATGACCCAGAAATGTTACATTATATAGGACAAGACCTTGTAGTAACAGATGGATTAACTCTATTAGGGGCTGATGACAAAGCAGGAATTGCTGAGATTATGACAATGGCACAGTATTTTATGGAACATCCAGAAGCAGAACATGGAGAGATTAAAATTGCATTTTCACCAGATGAAGAAGTAGGAAGAGGCATGGATTTCTTTGATGCAAAAAAATTTGGCGCGGATTTTGCATATACAGTGGATGGTGGAGTACTAGGTGAAATCGAATACGAAAACTTTAATGCGGCTGGCGCGAAATTATACGTGCAAGGTTCCAGTATTCATCCAGGTTCTGCAAAAAATCGAATGAAGAATGCAATACTTTTGGCGATGGAGTTCCAACAAATGCTTCCTGTAAATGAAAGACCAGAATTTACAGAGAACTACGAAGGTTTTTACTTATTAAATTCAATACAAGGTGATGTGGAAAGAGCCGTTTCTGATTACATTATCCGTGATCATAGCAGAGAACAGTTTGAGGCGAAAAAAGTTCGTTTTCAGAAGACAGCAGATTATCTAAATGATGTGTATGGAGATGGTACATTCCGCGTGGAGATGAAAGATTCCTACTATAACATGAAAGAGAAGATTGAACCCCATATGCATTTAATTGAAAATGCCAAAAAAGCAATGGAAGCAGTTAATGTTGTGCCAAATATCGTACCTATCCGTGGTGGTACAGATGGAGCAAGATTATCTTTTATGGGAATCCCTTGCCCTAACCTTTGCGCAGGTGGACATAATTTTCATGGAAAATACGAATATGTTTGTGTACAGTCCATGGAAAAGATTGTAGAAATCTTAGTTCATATTGTGGAAATCTATGCACAATAAAGAAGAATCGGTTTCTGTTGCGATGAACATGTAAAATAGTTTGACACCAGCAGCCAGTTCTGCTACAATGAACTTAATTTGGGAATGAAGTTCTCCCTTGGAGGAAACCAAAACCGCGTAAAAAGCTGATGACTTCTGTGAGCAATCACAGGGGTTGTCAGCTTTTTTGACTTTATTAAATAAGTTTAAATTAGGAGGTAATGACATGTTAACAAGTTTAGCAATTATATTTATTACGGGACTTTTCCTTAGCCTGGTGTTACAAAAAATGAAATTACCAGGTCTAATCGGTATGATATTTGCCGGAATCTTAATTGGACCTAGTGTACTTAACTTGATGGATGATTCACTGCTAGCTATAGCACCGGCGTTAAGGCAGTTTGCACTGGTTATTATTCTTACAAGAGCAGGTTTATCTCTAGACATCAAATCATTAAAGAAGGTTGGAAGGCCAGCTATCCTTCTGTGTTTTGTACCAGCATGTTTTGAAATCTGTGGAACCATTATATTAGCACCTAGGCTTTTGTCTGTTAGCTGCACAGAAGCAGCGATTATCGGTTCTGTCATAGCAGCAGTATCTCCAGCGGTCATTGTGCCGAGAATGATTCGTTTGATAGAAGAAGGATATGGAAAAGAAAAAAGTATTCCACAGCTTATCCTAGCAGGTGCATCCATAGATGATGTATTCGTTATTGTAATGTTTACATCCTTTCTTGCACTAGAAATGAATACAGGGGTATCGGCTGCGCAGTTTGCTGCAATTCCTGTATCCATTATACTTGGGATTGCAGTTGGATTCTTGGCGGCAGTAGTGTTGGGAGCCGTATTTGATAGATGTAGTCTTACCTTAGTTCAAAAATTGCTAGTAGTTCTAAGTGTTTCATTTTTTATGATTGAGTTAGAAAACCGTTTGAAAGGAATTGTTCCTATCTCTGGATTGCTGGCAATTATGAGTATAGGTTTAACGCTCTATCAGAAGAAACCTGAACTAGCCAAAGAGTTATCAGGTAAGTATAGTGAAATATGGACAGCAGGAGAAATACTTTTATTTGTATTAGTAGGTGTAGCAGTTGACTTAAAATATGTGAAAGTGGCAGGTATCATGGCAGTTTTACTTGTGGCAGGAGCATTAATCTTCCGAATGATAGGTGTATTCGTTTGTGTACTTGGCACAGATTTGGACAGAAAAGAAAGACTATTCTGTATGATTGCGTATACCCCAAAGGCTACGGTACAAGCAGCCATAGGAACTACTCCACTTGCCCTGGGGCTGGCTTGTGGTAAAACTGTTTTGACTGTCGCAATCCTTTCGATTTTGCTTACTGCACCATTTGGGGCTATTTGCGTGGATGCTAGTTATCGGAAGCTGTTAAAGAAAGAATCAGATTAGAGGGAGGGTTCCCTCTACATAGATAAAATTTCATTTAATGCAAAACAAGGTTGTTAATAATGTAACGTAGTATAGAAAGTTTGAGAAAGTAAAATTTTAACACATATCGTTAAAATTAATACATTATATGCTGCGAATTGGTTAGTTGAGAAGTTCGTATAGTGAATTATGAGTAATTATAGAGTTGTTTTTGTGCAAAGTAACTAAATTTGTTCACGAAACAATGTCGTATTTTGTCGAAAAAGATTGTTGACTTTTTAACAAAGATTACGTATACTATACCCATCGAATGAAGCAAGTCACAAACAACTTGTTAATTAGGTAACAGAAAATCGTATATTAAGACATAATAAAAATGACAGCAGAGTAGGAGAATATTACGATGGCAAAAAAAGAAAAGGCAGTAGAACAAGTAGTAAAAGAAACAGAAGTAAAAGTTAGTGGTTTAGTAGATAGTGTTGATGCACTACAGTTAAGAATAAATGAAGTAAAAGAAGCACAAAGAATCTTCGCTTCTTACTCACAAGAAAAAGTGGACGAAATCTTCAAAGCAGCAGCTTTAGAAGCAAATAAGCATAGAATCTCTCTTGCAAAAATGGCAGTTGAAGAAACTGGAATGGGTATCGTTGAAGATAAGGTTATCAAAAACCATTATGCAGCAGAGTATATTTACAACGCTTACAAAGATACAAAAACATGTGGTGTGTTAGAAGAAGATAAATCTTTTGGAATTAAGAAAATTGCAGAACCAATTGGTTTAGTTGCAGCAGTTATCCCAACAACAAACCCAACATCAACAGCAATCTTCAAAACATTATTAGCATTAAAGACACGTAATGGTATCATCATCAGTCCACATCCACGTGCGAAAAACTCTACAATTGCAGCAGCAAAAGTTGTATTAGAAGCAGCAGTTGCAGCAGGTGCACCAAAAGGAATCATTGGATGGATTGATGTACCAAGCATCGAATTAACAAACGAAATCATGAGCGATGCAGATATCATCTTAGCAACAGGTGGTCCTGGAATGGTTAAAGCAGCTTACTCTTCAGGAAAACCAGCTTTAGGTGTAGGTGCAGGTAACACACCAGCAATTATTGATGAAAGTGCTGATATCTTATTAGCAGTTAACTCAGTAATTCATTCTAAAACATTCGATAACGGCATGATTTGTGCATCTGAGCAGTCTGTAATCGTACACGAAAACATCTACGAAGCAGTTAAGAAAGAATTTATTGCGAGAGGCTGTCACGTATGTACAAAAGAAGAAGCGGACAAATTAAGAGCAACTATCTTAATTAACGGTGCACTTAACGCTAAAATCGTTGGTCAGAAGCCAGTCACAATCGCAAAATTAGCTGGATTTGATGTACCTGAAAATACAAAAGTTCTTATTGGAGAAGCAGAAAGTGTTAGTATTGAGGAGCCACTTGCTCATGAAAAATTATCTCCAGTATTAACAATGTACAAAGCTGCAAGCTTCGAAGAACAAATCAAAAAGGCAGAAGTGTTAGTAGCTGATGGTGGTTATGGACACACATCTTCCTTATATATTAACCTTGGTACAGGACAAGAAAAAATCAAAGCATTTGAAGCAGCAATGAAAACTTGTCGTATCCTTATCAATACTCCAGCAGCTCAAGGTGGTATTGGTGACATTTACAACTTCGCATTAGCTCCATCTTTAACACTAGGTTGTGGTTCTTGGGGTGGAAACTCAGTTTCCGAAAACGTTGGTGTAAAACACTTAATCAACATTAAAACAGTAGCCGAGAGGAGAGAAAATATGCTTTGGTTTAGAGCTCCAGAAAAAGTTTATTTCAAGAAAGGCTGCTTACCAGTTGCACTTGCTGAATTAAAAAATGAAATGGATAAGAAGAAAGTATTTATCGTAACAGACTCCTTCTTATATAAAAACGGATACACAAAAGTAGTAACCGATCAGTTAGATGAAATGGGAATCCAGCACACTACTTTCTATGAAGTAGCTCCAGACCCAACATTAGCTTGCGCTATGGAAGGTGCAAAAGCTATGAGAGCATTTGAGCCTGATACAATCATCGCAATTGGTGGTGGTTCCGCTATGGATGCTGCAAAAATCATGTGGGTAATGTACGAACATCCAGAAGCTGACTTCATGGATATGGCTATGAGATTTATGGATATCAGAAAGCGTGTATACAAATTCCCTAAGATGGGTGAAAAAGCATACTTTATCGCAGTTCCAACATCTTCAGGTACAGGTTCTGAGGTAACACCATTCGCCGTTATTACAGATGAAAAAACAGGCGTAAAATATCCATTAGCTGATTATGAATTACTTCCTAAGATGGCAATCGTAGATGCTGATATGATGATGAACCAGCCAAAAGGCTTAACAAGTGCATCTGGTATTGATGCTTTAACTCATGCACTGGAAGCATACGCATCCATCATGGCAACAGACTACACAGACGGTTTAGCATTAAAAGCCATGAAAAACATTTTCGCATATTTACCAAGTGCTTATGAAAATGGAGCAGCTGACCCAATCGCTCGTGAAAAAATGGCAGACGCTTCTACAATGGCAGGTATGTCCTTTGCGAACGCTTTCCTTGGAGTTTGCCACTCAATGGCTCATAAATTAGGTGCATTCCATCATCTGCCACATGGTGTTGCGAACGCGTTATTAATCACAGATGTTATGAGATTTAATGCAGCAAGCGTTCCTGCTAAGATGGGTACATTCTCTCAATATCAGTATCCACACTGTCAGGATAGATACGTAGAGTGTGCAAACTTCCTTGGAATTCAAGGTAAAAATGATGATGAAAAATTCGAAAACTTCATCAAAGCTATCGAAGAATTAAAAGAAAAAATCGGTATTAAGAAAACAATCGCTGAATATGGTGTAGATGAAAAATACTTCTTAGAAACATTAGATGATATGGTAGAGCAGGCATTCGATGACCAGTGTACTGGTGCGAACCCAAGATATCCATTAATGAGTGAAATGAAAGAGATGTATTTAAGAGCTTATTACGGTAAATAGAATACGTATGATTCTTAAAATATAGAAATCAGCCAACTGCTCCCACAGCAATAGTGGAGAGAGTTGGCTTTTTCGTTAAATAAATGGTAGATTTAGAATAAAAATTTGATATGTATCTAAAAAAGTACAAAAAAATTTTAAAATTAATTTTCTAAAGCTGTTAAATAAAATGTCTTTGTGACGAGAATAGAATAGAGGATATGAAACACATTTGTACGTCACGTAAGGACAAAAGTAAAAAAAAGAAAAAGAAATGAAGTTTAAATGGAAAAAAAACTTAATTTTATGTTAGATGGTGGTCTAATAAGTATGTTGACAGATGTCTAATGAAAAGCGTATAATACTGAAAACTCAAGAAAGGAAAACAAAGCATTTAGATGACAAATTGTTATTTTGTGGAACACGAAATTGATTACGTAAGAGAAACCATGGAACTTATTTTCAGAATAGTGAATGGAATGTCTTATGAATTGCTAAAAGCAGATATGGCAAGGCGTCTAGGAATCAAAGAGAGTGGGTGTATAGAAGAATTGCTGGATAAACTGTCTGAAGTGGAAGAAGGAATGAAACCTTATATTGATTTATCGAATGAACGAGTCTTGTTTTACTTTAAAACGTTTACCGGAGAAGATATCTGTAGAGCAAATATCCTTTGCCAAGGTACTTCTTACATGAAAAAAGAAGATTCTACTGAGAGACAGAAGCAGAAATTAATAAAGTACTTAAAAAAAATTGCAGAGGATGACACGCTGGAACTAATACTTACGAAAAATGATTTTCAAGCACGTCATTATGAAGATGAAACTACGCATACTTTATTGGAACGTATGGAACAGTTAGAATGTGAGGATGCAGATAAATGGAGTATCCTATATTTACTCAATCATGCAGAAGAATTAGTGGAGGAACTATTTGAGTTAGTAGAACCAATTACAGCGCATTTGAAAGAGTTTGAAGATGTATTAAATCCATTAATGGAACAATGCGCAGCATACTGGGATGATTATTTTCAAACAGAAACCATTCAGGTCTTAATTGGCAATTTTTACGGAGTAGCTGAAAACAGTTATGATGAAATGGTTACATATATTAGACCTCAGATTATGAAATGTGATTATGTTCTGTTTTATGGAAATGATGAGACGATGGGGGATTATCATATCATGGAAATTGGAATTGCATTTGATAAGAATTACAGGGCAAAGAAGTGTCGAATGACCAATGAACAGATATGTAATGGACTTAAGCTGTTATCCGACCACAGTAAGTTTGAGATTTTGAAACAAATCAATGGAACGAAAGCGTATGGACAGGAACTTGCCAGCAAGCTCAATTTGTCCACTGCGACGATATCGCATCATATGAATTCACTGATGGAGTTTGGATTTATTACCATTGAAAAAAAGGAAAAAAAGATTTATTACACCATGAATCAAGGAGCAATACAAGACTTTATGAACCTAGCGATGGAAGAATTAATAGGTGAGAAGAACAAAGTCAGTTAGAGTATAAAATGTGTGATTTACTTCCAGAATTTTATCGGAGGTTATGAATAAAAAGAGAGAGAGGAAAGCTTATGAGAAAAAGATTTATGAAAAAGAAAGCGGTTGCAGGTCTTTTGGCCGCCACAATGATTGTTGCTTCCTTAAGTGGATGCAGTGCAAAAAAAGAGGACAGTAAAGAAAGTAAAACAGCTTCATCAGAAAGTTCCAAGCCATTAGTTGTTGGTATGGATGCATTCAGTGAAAAGTTCTGTGCGTTTTTCCATGACAGTGTACCAGACCAGTATGCACAGACCATTACACAGGTAAGGCTGGCAACGTTTGACCGTTCTGGACAGCTTGTACCAAATGCAAAAGATGGCGAAACTGTATCCTATAATGGAAAAGATTATACATATCAAGGTTTATCTAATGTATCAATCGAACAGAATGAGTCAAATAACACGACTACCTATGATATTAAAATTCGTGATGATGTAAAGTTTAGCGATGGAGAACCTTTAACAGCAGACGATATCATTTTTAATCTTTATGTTTATTCAGACCCATCTTATGATGGAAGTGCCACATTAAGTTCTCAGAATATTATTGGTATGAAAAACTATCGTGTTAACTCTTCTATTGCAGAATCTCTTTCAGATGAGGAAGTTGCAAAAGTAATAAAAGAAATGCCAGAAGAATTAGGAAAACGAATCAAATCTGAGATTGTTGAACCAACCTTAAAGAGTGAGATGGAAGCAGTTGCTGCATTATACGGCGATGATGCTTATAAAGAATACACAGATAAGTACAAAGAGAAAAAAGATTTATTTGCATTCTTCTATAAGAAAGATGACAAATATGATTCTACGAAAGTGAAAGATGAAAATCAGGTACTGAATGATATTATTGAAATGTATGGTACAGATTACAAAGCACTTGCCAATGCATATCAGAGTGATGAAACTTACTTTGATGCACAAGTAGCGGAAATTGCAGAATCCTATCTTGCAGATACGAAAAAGAAATCTGGGGAAGGTAAAGATGTTCCAAATATCGAAGGAATCAAAAAGATAAGTGATACAGAGGTTCAAATCATTACAAATGGATTTGATGCAACTATGGTGTACCAGCTGGATATGGAAGTTCTTCCAATGCACTATTACGGAGATAAAGCATTATACGATTATGACAATAACAAATTTGGCTTTACAAGAGGCGATATCTCTAAGATTAAAGAAAAGACTACAAAACCATTAGGTGCTGGTCCATATAAATTTGTAAAATTTGAAAATAAAGTTATTTATTATGAAGCAAATGAAAACTATTATTTAGGGGCACCTAAAATCAAAAATGTTCAGTACAAAGAAGTAAATGAAGCCGATAAGGCAACAGGTCTTGTACAAGGAACTATTGACTTATCTGAACCAAGTGCAAGTAAGACTACGTTTGAACAGTTCAAAAAAGAGAACAGCAATGGTGAACTTTCAGGAGATAAACTGGTTGTAGATGCAGTGGATAACTTAGGATATGGTTATATTGGTGTGAATGCTTCTACTGTTTGTGTAGGGGATGACAGTTCTTCTGAGCAGTCTAAAGATTTAAGAAAAGCGTTAGCAACTATTTTCGCTGTTTACCGTGATGTTGCAATTGATACTTACTACGGAGATTCTGCAAGTGTTATTCAGTACCCAATATCCAATACTTCTTGGGCTGCACCACAGAAGTCTGATTCTGATTACCAAATTGCATTCTCAAAAGATGTAAAAGGCAATAGCATTTATACAGACAGTATGTCAGCAGATGAAAAATATGAAGCAGCATCAAAAGCAGCATTAGGATTTTTAGAAGCAGCAGGTTATACCATTAAAGATGGCAAAGCAGTAGCAGCACCAAAAGGTGCAAAATTAGAGTATGAAGTTTTAATTGGGGCATCTGGTACAGGTGACCACCCAGCATTTGCTATCTTAACGGATGCAAAAGCAGCATTAGAAAAAATAGGTATTACCTTAACGATTACTGATTTCGCAGATAGCAGTCAGTTATGGACTACAATTGATAGTGGTGAGCAGGAAATCTGGGTAGCTGCATGGCAGGCAACACCAGATCCAGATATGTATCAGGTATATCATAGTGATAACATCCGTGGAAATGGTGCTGGAGTAAGTAACCGTTATGAAATTAAAGATAAAAATTTAGATGAAATGATTTTCAAAGCAAGACAAAGTACAGATCAGGCATATAGAAAAACAGTATATAAACAATGTTTAGATATCGTTCTTGATTGGGCAGTAGAAATACCAACTTATCAAAGATTAAACTGTGTCGTATACAGTCCAGAAAGAGTGAAGAGTGACTCTATAACTCCTGATATTTCTCCATTCTATGAATGGTTTAAAGAAATTCAAAATATCGAAATGGCAAACTAGATACAATAATCCAGAAAGGCCGCGGGTAGCGGCTGTTTCTGGTTATTTCGATTAAACGGTTCATTCATGTAAGGGAGAATTCATATGAGAAAGTTTATTACTAAGAGATTGCTGCAAAGTGTCGTGATTCTTTTCGTTGTGTCCTTTCTGATTTACGTTCTGATGCGATGCATGCCGACAAGTTATGTGGAATCACAGGCGCGTAAGTTATCGACTGCGCCGGGCGCAAGACCATATGAAGAATGGCTTGTACAGTTAAAAGCCTCCTATGGCTTAGATGTTGGAATTATTGCAGGTTATATCAAGTGGTTAGGAAAAGCCATTCGTTTGGATTTTGGTGACTCATGGTTTTGGAATATGCCAGTTATCACTAAATTTTCAAAAGTTATCTGGCACTCCTTCTGGTTAGGATTTTTATCATTAATTATTGAACTTGTTGTTGCAATTCCGTTAGGAATTTTATCAGCTAGAAAGCAGTATAGTAAAACAGATTACCTTGTTACAGTGTTTGCAATGTTGGGAATTTCATTTCCATCTTTTTTCCTTGCAACACTTTTTAAATGGATCTTTTCCGTTAAACTTGGCTGGTTTGATTTATTTGGTGTAGTTGGCCGAATGCATGAACAGCTGTCTCCAGTAGGACAAATGCTTGATATTGCAAAACACTATGTACTTCCTGTGTTTACGCTTGCGATTATTAACATGGGTGTGATGATGCGTTATGTCAGAACCAATATGCTTGAAGTGTTAAACTCAGATTTTATTCGAACAGCAAGAGCGAAAGGAGTATCTGAGAAACGGGTTGTAAATCATCATGCATTCCGCAATACATTGATTCCAGTTATTACGTTATTAGGTGGCTCTTTACCGGGATTATTCTCAGGAGCTCTAATTACAGAGACGATTTTTCAAATACCTGGAATCGGATATACTTCATACCAAAGTATGGTACAGGGAGATATTCCATTTACCATGTTCTATATGGTATTTTTAGCAGTGTTGACGTTACTTGGAACAATCATAGCGGACATTTTATATGCAGTAGTTGATCCGCGAGTAAGAGTACATTAAGGAGGAGAAAGCATGAGTCAGACAGCGGCTTCTGAAAAGTTAGAAAAGCGTGAGAAAGTAGTTTCTCCAGGTACTCTTATAAGGAAACGTTTTACTAGAAACCGCCTAGCAGTATTTGGAGTAGGGATTATTATTTTTATGTTTCTGTTCTCTTTCGTAGGAGGAATTGTGTCTCCATACGGAGAATGTCAGGTATTCCGTAAGACAGAAACAACATATAAAGATTATGCTGGTGTGGCTGAAAACACAGAATTTATCTACACAGCAAAAGAAAATGCAAATCTTTCGCCAATCGTTCAGGCAGATACGATTTTTGCAATTAATCAAGGAGATACCACATTTAACTCTGATGGAAAAGGTTATTCTTTGTTAAAAAGAGGGGACGATTTTTATCAAGTAGCTACCTTAAATAAAGTTGCAGAGGCTATCAACATAAGAGGGATCAGTTCTGTATCTATACAGAAAGATGTGTCCGACAGCACTGGGTTTAAACAGGCATATATGCAGGCAGACAAAGCAGGTGAACAGTCTTTTGCTGTAAATGGAACTACCTACTTTATTGAAAAGGATGGTAGAAAATCGGTCATCTCAACAGCAGATGTGTTAGCTAGTGTATCCAAGTTAATCTTTAATGCATATGAGAAAGATACCAGTATTACAGCGGAGTTTAAAGCAGAGGCAGAACTTGCAATGATTGAGGGTAAGGATAGTTTTTTGGTAGATGGAAAAACGTATGAAGTGCAGGCTGACCAAGAAGGCAAGTCAGCTGTGTTTAAAATAGATGGTACAGACTTTGCCAGTGCGTCCAGATTTAGTGTACGTCCAATTAATAATGACGTTTTCTTAAGCGTTCCATTTAAAGAAGCAGTAGAAGAAGCGGTCAAAGGAGAACAGAAAGAGTTTACATTTACCAACGAAGATGGAAAAGAAGAAACGTTCCAGATTACAAAGAAGAACTTGGAATACACAGTAAAGAAACAAAAAGAAACACAAGTCAATGCAACCTATCAGGCACCTTCTAAGAAACACTGGATGGGTACAGATGGAAACGGTATGGATATGCTCACTCGTCTGATGTATGGTGGCCGTATCTCTTTAACAATCGGTTTCATCGTAGTTATTTTTGAAATAATACTTGGAATTATCGTTGGTGGATTATCAGGATATTTTGGTGGATGGGTGGATAGTGTCTGTATGAGAGTGGTTGATGTATTTAACTGTATTCCTTCCATGCCACTTTATATTATTCTTGGTGCTATTATGGATTATTTAAAAATAAATCCAAAGATTCGAATTTACTTTCTGTGTATCATATTAGCTGCTTTAAGCTGGCCTCAGGTGGCACGTATGGTCAGAGGACAGATTTTATCTTTGCGTGAACAGGAATTTATGATTGCAACAGAAGCAACAGGTATTCGTACTTCTAGAAGAATTTTTAAGCATTTAATTCCAAACGTAATTCCACAGTTAATTGTTATCGCAACAATGGGACTAGGAAATGTAATACTTGCGGAGGCTTCCCTTAGTTTCTTAGGATTAGGTGTCAAATATCCTTTGGCTTCCTGGGGAAATATCGTCAATGCGGTTAATGATATCTATATTATGACAAACTACTTGTTTGTTTGGGTTCCAGCAGGAATGTTAATTTTGATTACCGTATTAGGATTTAACTTTATCGGTGATGGACTAAGAGATGCATTTGATCCGAAGATGAAGAGGTAGGTGGAAGTATGGGACTATTTAAGAAAAAGGAAAGTCAAGAAGGGTTTATCTCGGCACAGGAAGTACGAAAAATCTCCAATGAGAATAAGAAAATAATTAAAGAATTTGAAAAGAAAAGAAACCGAAAGAACATTCCAAGAGAAGAATATGTAACGAAAATGGAAGATGAACAGAATTTAGTTGAATTCGATAATCTGCATACCTACTTTTTCTCCGATAGCGGTGTCGTAAAATCCGTAAATGGAGTTTCGTTTCAAGTGCCAAAAGGAAAAACAGTTGGTATTGTTGGAGAATCGGGATGTGGAAAGTCTGTAACGAGTCTTTCTCTCATGCAGCTTGTACAGCGTCCACAAGGGCAGATTGTGGAAGGTGCCATTCGGTTAAATCTTGGAAAGGAAGCAGTAGATGTTACAAAGATGCCAGACAGTGAAATGCGAAAGCTCCGTGGCAATAAGATGTCTATGATTTTCCAGGAACCAATGACAAGTCTGAATCCAGTATTTCGAATTGGAGAACAGGTAGATGAAGTAGTCGCACTTCATTATCCAGAAAAAACAGCTCAGCAGGTGAAAGAAAGAACCATCGAAATGCTTGAACTTGTTGGAATTGCCAATAGCCAAGGGGTATATAATATGTATCCTCATGAGCTTTCTGGTGGTATGCGACAAAGGGTCATGATCGCGATGGGACTTGCTTGTGATCCAGAATTAATTATTGCCGATGAGCCAACTACAGCACTGGATGTTACGATACAAGCGCAAATTCTGGATTTGCTTCGTGATCTGAAAAAACGTATTCACGCTAGTATTATGTTAATTACCCATGATCTAGGTGTTATCGCAGAAATGGCAGATTATATTGTTGTTATGTACGCTGGACGAATTGTGGAAAAAGGAACGGCGAAAGAAATCTTTTCCAATCCATGTCATCCGTATACCATAGGACTTATGGAGAGCAAACCAGTTGTTGGAAAGAAAGTAGACCGCTTATACAGCATTCCTGGTAAGGTGCCAAACCCAATTGACATGCCACGTTGCTGTTACTTTAAAGAACGCTGTACCCATTGTGTGGAGCAATGTAATGGAGAATATCCAAAGGAAATTAAGCTGTCCGACACACATTATGTAAGCTGCTATTGGAAGAAAGAAAAGGGGGAAAATGAAAATGACAGATAATATATTAGAAGTAAAGCATTTGAAAAAATATTTTCCCATCAAGAAGTCTGCTTTAGGAAGAAGTAGTGGTTCTGTAAAAGCGGTCGATGATGTCAGTTTTTCCATAAAGCGTGGTACAACGATGGGGCTTGTAGGAGAATCTGGATGTGGAAAATCTACAACTGGAAGGACGCTGCTTCGTCTCATTGAGAAAACAGATGGAGAAGTACTATTTAATGGAGAAGACATTTATAGTTATAATAAGAAACAATTGAGAGCGTTGCGTCCGAAGATGCAGATTATTTTTCAAGATCCTTATTCTAGTCTTTCACCAAGACTGCCTGTCAGTGAAATCATTGGAGAAGCAGTTCGTGAACATAATTTAGTTTCAAAAGACGAGTTAGATGCTTATATTGATAAGATTATGGAGTCCTGTGGTTTACAGCCATATCATAAGCATCGCTACCCTCATGAATTTTCAGGTGGACAAAGACAAAGAATCTGTATTGCAAGAGCCATTGCACTCAATCCAGAGTTTGTTGTATGCGACGAAGCTGTATCTGCTTTGGATGTTTCCATTCAGGCACAGATTATCAATTTGTTAGAGGATTTACAGGAGCAATATAACCTTACGTATCTGTTTATTTCTCATGACTTATCTGTAGTGGAACACATTTCCGATACGGTAGGTGTTATGTATCTGGGAGGATTAGTGGAAACAGGAGCAACAGAAGATATCTTCACCAATCCGCTTCATCCTTATACAAGGGCATTATTTAGTGCAATACCAATGCCAGACCCAACGATTAAAAGGGAAAGAATTATTTTAGATGGAGCCATTCCTTCTCCAGCAAACCCTCCAGCAGGATGCAAATTCCATACAAGGTGCAGAGAATGTATGGAAAAATGCAAGACAGTTGAGCCGGTTGCTAAGGATATGGGAAATGGACATGTGGTAAAATGTCATTTATATGATTAGGGTAGAATGCAGAAACTAATCATATCATTAAGAAATAGAAAGAACCTCTATACTGAGCAAGAATTATTTGTCAGTATAGTGGTTCTTTTGTTATAATAAAAAATAACAACATTTCAAACAGCAAGGAGAATTCAAATAGATGAAAACATTAGTAATTGCAGAAAAGCCATCTGTTGGCCGTGACATTGCAAGAGTGTTAAAATGTAACAAGAATATAAACGGCGCCATTGAGGGCAGTAAATACATCGTAACTTGGGGACTTGGACATCTTGTAACACTATCTGACCCAGAACGCTATGATGAAAAATATAAGCAATGGAATATGCAGGATCTTCCTATGATTCCAAAGTACCTTCGGCTTGAAGTGATCAAACAGACAGGAAAACAATATAATGCTGTAAAATCACAGATTCATCGTAAAGATGTCAATGAAATTGTCATTGCCACCGATGCAGGGCGAGAAGGTGAATTAGTAGCACGATGGATATTAGAAAAGGCAGGCAATCAAAAGCCAATCAAACGTCTTTGGATTTCTTCTGTTACAGACAAAGCAATTCGAGAAGGATTTTCTAACTTAAAACCAGGAAAAGAATATGACAATCTGTATCGTGCAGCAGTTTCCAGAGCAGAAGCAGACTGGCTGGTAGGAATCAATGCAACACGTGCTTTAACTTGCAAATACAATGCACAGTTATCCTGTGGCCGTGTGCAGACACCAACCCTTGCCATGATTGCAAAAAGAGAAGAAGAAATTCGAAACTTTAAACCAGTTCCTTATTATGGACTTAGTGTAACAGTGGAGAAGAAAGACGGTTTAAAGCAGTCTATGAAACTTCAGTGGGTGGAGCAAAAGTCCAAAAGCAACCGAAGCTTTGCTAAGGATAAGGTAGAAACATTACTTAAGAATCTAAAAGGGCAGGAAGCAGTCGTTACAAAGGTTACCCGTAGTGAAAAAAGAAAACCAGCACCTCAGTTATATGATTTAACAGAATTACAACGAGAGGCCAACAAAAAGTACGATTTTTCTGCGAAACAGACATTAAATATTATGCAGCGTCTATATGAGAACCATAAAGTACTTACGTATCCAAGAACAGATTCCAGATATTTGACAACGGATATTGTGGATACGTTGAAGGAACGTTTACAGGCAATCAGTGTAGGACCATATCGTAAACATGCGGCACAGGTGAAAGTGATTAAGCCAAGTAAGGCATTTGTTGATAATAGCAAGGTTTCTGACCATCATGCTATAATACCAACCGAACAATATCCACAACTGGAACATATGTCATTGGAAGAACGTAAGATTTATGATTTAGTTGTAAAACGTTTTCTGGCAGTATTATATCCAGCATATGAGTATGAACAGACTTCAATCGAAGTAGAAGTGGGAGGACAGTTCTTTACAGCGAAAGGAAATCTTGTGAGAAAGGCAGGATGGAAGGAAGTATATGATAACAGTTATGACGATGGAGAAGAGGAAACTTCCGACGTAATTGCTGTAAATCAGGGAGACAGACTAAATGTCCTTAACTTAACTATGACAGAAGGAAAGACAAAACCACCAGCACCATTTAATGAAGCAACTTTATTATCCGCTATGGAAAATCCAGTGAAATACATGGAAAGTCATAACAAAGAAGATATTAAGACATTAGGCGAAACAGGTGGTCTTGGTACGGTTGCAACAAGAGCGGATATTATTGAAAAACTGTTTCATTCTTATCTGTTAGAAAAGAAAGGCAAAGATATTCATATTACTGCCAAGGCAAAACAGTTGTTAGAGTTAGTGCCTGCGGATCTTAAAAAGCCGGAATTGACAGCCGACTGGGAACGAAAGCTTTCTAAGATAGCGAATGGTTCTCTACGACGAGATGCATTTATGTCCGATATTAAGAATTACACCAATGAGTTAATCAGTGAAATTAAGTCAGGCGAAGGAAAATTCCGTCACGATAACATTACCAATCACAAGTGCCCGAACTGTGGAAAATACCTGCTATTAGTCAAAGGGAAGAATAGTACAAAGCGTGTATGTCAGGATAGGGAATGTGGCTATAAAGAGACTGTGTCTAGAACTTCCAATGCAAGATGTCCAAAATGCCATAAGAGAATGGAACTGTTTGGAACAGGGGAGAAGCAGACGTTTACATGCGTATGTGGGCATAAGGAAAAGTTAAGTGCCTTTACAGAACGTCGTAAGAAGGAAGGAGCAGGCGTGTCTAAGAAGGACGTGGCGAAGTATATGAATAAGATGAAGAAAGAGGATACGCCACTGAATACTGGATTTGCAGAAGCATTGGCGAAGTTAAATCTGAAATAAATGAAAATATTAATGATAGGTAAAGATTGGATATCTATTTGATAGGTTATGACTATTCGTAATATGGGCAATACTTCCTCTGGAAGTATTGCCCAAACTTGTTTTTATAAGTGTACTTTTCTTTTATAATTTGTGAACAATGTTGTGAGCAAATCACTAGCAGCTAACGTAAACACAAACAGTAACAGAACTTCAATTAAAGAATGCTTGAAGTAACCAAAGACCAGATTTCCATACCCAATGAATACCCATTGCACGATATACATGGTATTAATCTGTTTACTCCATCGAGTTAAAGTATTTTTCATAATCTTTGGCAGATTTTCATTGGCAAAGTGCCAAAAGCTAATCCATAAAATGACCACATCTAGAGTCATAATATTCCCGAACCAGTTCATGTGAAAAAACTCCATGTCAAAAAATCCATCAAGAGCACCACAATTAATATTTAACCCATACATAACAATAAGTAGAGGGAAGAAGAGAAGTCCTGACCAAGTGAGGCTTTTCTTATAATAGTCATCGACATTTTGCTGGTTCATAAGTTGCTTACCGAACAAGTAACCTGCGATTGGAAAGGCAATCCATGATAGAAATGGAAACCAAGTACAATCCCATGATGCCCATAGTAATCCAGTTATACTTGCAAGTACACGACTTTCTAGTTTGATTGGACTTAGAAATACATTGGTAATTGCACAAATTGCATAAAATAAAATCAGCCTGTTATCCTTAAGTTTTGATTGTTTAAAAAGCCCCATAAATATGTAAGCTAAACCTGCAAACGGTAATACGTCTGTACACAATAGATAATCCCATGCGGTTTGTGATAAGCTAGAATCATGATGTATATAGCCTTGAATGGTGTAAGGAATGAAGTCTCGAACAAAGTTTAAAAGATAGCCAATAAGAAATAGAGAAAGTCCACGTTTTAAGAACTCTTTACTGGATTGTTTTCTTGTATAGACCATGCCGACTCCCATGCAAAACATAAATACTGGTGCGGCTAGAGGGCCTCCAAGAAAGAATACCAGGTGTGAAAAGAAACCTTGATGCTGTATAGAGTCTGCTCCATAATTTTCGTAACAGTGAACCAGAAACATAAAGAATATTGCCAATCCTTTTGCAATATCAATTTCTAATTGTCGTTTTTTATTCATATTATACCTCCTAGAAAAAAATAGGTAGTGTAAAGCATAACTACCTTTTCTATTTTACAAACCTTCTATTTTCAAGGATTTCAAATTTTTTTCAAATAAAAAGCAATGCCACCATTTGGTGTTATAATGTCCCTCTGTCTTACCATGCATGTCAACCTTCAGCTTTCCCTTAGAAAAACTGCACAGGCTCTCAAAGACCTCTATGGCAGCAAGTTTCAGAGTTCTTCGCCGTCGGTAAGACGTTCAGAGCATTGCTTTTGTGCGCTGTCAAGGTATATTATAGTATGAATTATAGAAAAAAATAATCTCCTATAGTGCAAAATAAATCCCGTATAGCATGAACTGCACTGCCAACTGACAACAGTCAGCTATATGGGATTTCTAAATTAATTCTATTTTATATCTTCATGAAACTCTTGTAATGATTTAAGCACAGGCTCATTCATCTTTCTAGCCTTAATGCCTTCAACGGTAGCCTTAGCAGCAGCCATAGTCGTTACATAACTGATTCTAGCCTTAATTGCAGCCTTACGGATGTAACTGTCATCGTCGGCACCCTTTTTACCAACAGGTGAGTTAATTACAATATCCACTTCGCCATTGGTAATTGCGTCTAATACATTTGGTCTGCCTTGCTGCAATTTATGAATGGATTTACATTCAACACCATTCTTCTTAAGCAGTTCGCTTGTTCCGCCAGTAGCCAAAATCTTAAATCCAAGTTCAGCAAATCCCTTAGCAACCTCAGTTACCTCAGCCTTATCGCGGTCATTTACACTAATAAGAACTGTTCCGCTAAGTGGAAGTGTTGTCTTAGTTGCTTCCTGTGCTTTGTAGAATGCCTCTCCAAAGTTAGAAGCCATACCAAGAACTTCACCAGTAGAACGCATTTCAGGTCCTAACAATGGGTCAACTTCTGGGAACATGTTGAATGGGAATACAGCTTCTTTCACACCGTAGTGGGAGAATTTTTTCTCTTTTAGAGTGCTTAAAGAAGATGGTTTCTTCGTAAATTCTTCTGTCATAATTTCTGTAGCAATCTGTACCATACGAATGTCACAAACCTTGGAAACCAAAGGTACTGTACGGGACGCACGAGGGTTTGCTTCGATTACGTATACTTTGCCATTTTCGATTGCATATTGCATGTTCATAAGACCACGAACATTCATCTCTTTTGCAATCTTCATTGTGTACTCTTTAATAGTCTTTAAGTTTTCTTCCGAAATATTTTTGGATGGTAAAATACAAGCGGAGTCACCGGAATGGATACCAGCAAGCTCGATGTGCTCCATAACAGCAGGAACAAATGCTGTTTTGCCATCACTAATTGCGTCTGCTTCACACTCTGTAGCGTGATTTAGGAAACGGTCAATTAAGATTGGTCTGTCTGGTGTAACACCAACAGCAGCGTTCATGTAACGCGAAGAGCATCATCATCATGAACGACTTCCATACCACGACCGCCTAATACATAAGAAGGACGAACCATTACTGGATAGCCGATTTTGTGAGCGATGGAAAGTGCTTCTTCCACATCAACAGCCATGCCGGCCTCTGGCATTGGAATCTCTAATTTATCCATCATGGCACGGAATAAGTCACGATCTTCTGCTAAATCAATTGTCTCAGGAGTAGTACCTAAGATATTTACGCCGTGTTTTTTCAGTTGAGATGCAAGGTTCAGTGGAGTCTGTCCACCAAACTGAGCAATTACGCCAAGAGGTTTTTCCTTTTCATAAATACTTAATACGTCTTCTAAGGTAAGTGGTTCGAAGTATAGTTTATCAGAAGTATCATAATCAGTAGATACTGTTTCTGGGTTACAGTTAATAATAATTGTTTCAAAACCAAGTTTCTTTAAAGCTTTTGCGGCATGTACGCAGCAGTAGTCAAATTCAATCCCCTGACCAATTCTGTTAGGACCACCACCAAGAATCATAATCTTAGGTTTGTCTTCGTTTGTTTTGCTTAAGTCAGGTGCGTTGTAAGTAGAGTAGTAGTAAGCAGAATCTTTTGTACCACTTACGTGAACCCCTTCCCAGGACTGGCTAAGACCAGCGTTAAGGCGCGCGTTGCGAATTTCATCTTCTGTTACTTCTAAAATCTGGCTTAAATACTTATCAGAAAATCCATCTTTCTTAGCAGCTACTAAAATGTCTGCTGGAGGAACGGAACCTTTATACTTAAGAAGGGCTTCTTCTTCATCAACCAGCTCTTTCATTTGTTCTAAGAAATAAGGTTTGATTTTCGTTAAGTTATATAATTCGTCAACAGTTGCACCTTTACGAATCGCTTCGTATAAGATAAATTGACGTTCGCTTGTAGGTATGTGCAACATTTCAATTAATTCGTCTTTGGATTTATCATGAAAATCTTTTGCATATCCTAAACCGTAGCGACCTGTCTCTAAGCTTCTTATAGCTTTTTGGAATGCTTCTTTATAAGTCTTACCGATACTCATTACTTCACCAACAGCACGCATCTGAGTACCTAAGTGATCTTCTACGCCTTTGAATTTTTCAAATGCCCATCTGGCAAATTTAATTACGATGTAATCTCCATCTGGTTTGTATTTATCAAGTGTTCCATATTTACCACATGGAATATCGCATAAATCAAGACCAGCTGCAAGTAATGAGGAAACGAAAGCGATAGGGAATCCTGTTGCTTTGGATGCAAGTGCGGAAGAGCGGGAAGTTCTTGGATTGATTTCGATAACGATGATACGTCCTGTTTCGGTATTTCTTGCAAACTGAACGTTGGTACCACCGATAACCTGGATTGCATCTACGATTTTATAAGCCTGACGCTGTAATTCAGCCTGAACATCTTCTGAGATAGTTAACATAGGAGCGGAACAGAAAGAATCGCCCGTATGTACTCCTAACGGATCTATATTTTCGATAAAACATACTGTGATTAAATTGCCTTTTGCATCACGTACAACTTCTAATTCAAGTTCTTCCCAGCCAAGAACAGATTCTTCAACAAGAACCTGACCAACAAGACTTGCGTGAAGACCACGCTCACAAACCGTTTTTAATTCCTCCTTGTTGTAAACGAGACCGCCGCCGGCACCGCCCATTGTGTAAGCAGGACGAAGAACAACGGGATAACCTAATTCTTCTGCAATATTAAGTGCTTCATCAACTGTGTAAGCAACTTCACTTCTTGCCATTTCAATGCCAAGTTCATTCATGGTTTTCTTGAATTCAATGCGGTCTTCTCCACGTTCGATTGCATCAACCTGAACACCAATAACTTCTACACCGTATTTATCTAAGACACCTGCTTTTGCTAATTCGGAGCAAAGGTTTAGTCCAGACTGTCCACCAAGGTTAGGAAGCAATCCGTCAGGACGTTCTTTGGCGATGATTCTTGTTAGAGATTCTACGTTTAATGGCTCGATATATGTAATATCTGCAGTCTCTGGATCTGTCATAATTGTTGCTGGATTTGAATTAACAAGCACAATTTCGTAACCAAGTGAACGTAAGGCCTTACAAGCCTGGGTTCCGGAATAGTCAAACTCGCACGCCTGCCCAATGATGATAGGACCAGAACCAATTATTAAAATCTTATGTATGTCGTCTCTTTTCTTCATGATACCCTCCAATTAATTGTCAACATCAATTAACATAAAATTATAAAACCAGATAAATTTTATAAAGATTAATTTTTATCTAATCTATTTTCTTATGAAACAAAGGATTTGTCAAGGAGCGTAAAAGAAATTTTATTTGAGTTGAAAGAAATGTATGTATTTTTATAGATAAATTGTAATACAGCACAGAATTTGGTAAAATGGAATAGAAATTTGAAATTAGAAAGGGAGATAAATATGATAGAACAAATTTTGGAAAGTATAAGAAAGAGTTTAGAAGAAATTTTAGGAGAAGAGGGGGAAAAGAAAGAGTTAGAAGCGAATATGGACTTGATTAATGACATTGGGCTTGATTCCCTTCAGCTTGTGAATGTAATTTTAGACTTGGAAGAGCAATATGACTTAAATATTGATTTCGATGAGTTTGATTTTGATAAGGTACAAACTATACAGGAACTAGCTGAATACATAAAGGAGTTAAGTGGTGAAAACGAATAAACAGAGGCATATGATATATGCAGCAAAATTTGATTCAGAGAGATATTGGCAGCCAGAAAACGTTGTTACGCTGCCAGCCATACGCAATCGTAATTTGGAAAATATCGTATGTGCAATGGATGAATTGCTATTCGCACTCTGTCGTGGGGAAGAAGATGTGGTATTAACAGGGATTCCTATGAATACGGTGCATCAAAAATATTTACACGAACTAGGGTTTCGTTTTGATAACCAGTCTTTTGAACAGGAGATAGAAGCAAAGACTTGTGAATATCATGCAGAAAATCAAAAAATAGAGGGGCTCTCTAAGGATGCCTGTTTTGAGACTTATGCAGTATTACCAGAATACATTTCTTTCGCCAAGAACAACCAGATTACGTATCCGTGTCCTGCAATCAATGTGGTAAAAAAAGTGAATTCTAAAATATATTCAACAAAACTAGCCAAAAAGCTTGGATTTAGTGAATATGCGGAAATTGTAACAAGTGAAGAGGAATTTATGGCAGCAGGAAAAAGGCTTCTCAATACAAAAGGAGGTCTTATTGTAAAAGAAGAGTACGGCGTTTCGGGAAAGGGTAATTTAAAGATTACGGAGGAAAAAACCTTTCAGACTATCTTAAGGAACATTTCTTCTCAATGCAAGAAAGGGAAAGAAGTTCGATTTATATTAGAACCAGCATTTCAGGTTAAGACAGATTTTTCAGTACAATATTTTATTGACCCAGAAACGGGGAAAGCAGAATGTTTATCGGTTCAACAGATTATAAATCAAGAAAGAGCATATCATGGTTCCGTAACAGCAGATAAAGAACTTTTACAATATTTAGAAGGACAGGGCTACTTCTCAGTTATGGAACGTGTAATGGACGCACTGTACAAAGAGGGCTATTTCGGTGATGTCTGTGTGGACAGCATGATCATAGAACCAGATGTACTGGTCCCAATTGTGGAAATTAACGCAAGAAAATCTATGAGTTTAATTAAGAAATCACTGGAAGAATCCTTAGAGCAGATGGGGTATGCCAATGAGGAAGTCTGTACTTTTTATGTAGACACGATTGTATCATGTGATCTGACAATGGAAGACGTTCTTGAAAGAATGAACAGTGCGGGCATTCTATTTAAGAAGGAATTGAAAAAGGGTATCATTCCGCTAACCTCCAATACACTTTTTGTGAACACAAGGAATAAGACAGGAAAAAATCAAAAGGGAAGAATGTATTTTTTACTGACAGGAACAAGGGAAGAAGTTGCTGTGTATAGAGAGAAAGTAACAAAGTTGTGCGAAACATTTGGGGAAGGGAAGAATGAAGCATGAATATTAAAATGTTAACATCAGCAATGGGTTTAGGTACCTACGTGCCGGCTGTGCAGGTATTGGAGTATTTAAGAGCACAGGGAAATACGGTGACACTGGAGTTATTTGAAAACTATTTTAATGAAGAGGTTCTGAATAAATATCTAAAAAATAAAAAGGAGTATCACAGAAGTTTTAAAGTTGCGAAACTAGGACATAAGTTAGCAGAGAAAAAACTAGGAAACGTTTTGGAAGAAGAGGATGAAGAGAAGATTCTAAAACGCTGGGAGTCTGAAAAAATAGAGAAGTTTATTATCTTTTCTGGAAACTGGATTCCAGTGATAGAGGACTATCGAAAACGAGCCAAGGATGAGAGCAGGCTTAAGGCAATCGTGGTACATATGGACATCGGAACAGCGCCATCTTGGAAACATTTTGACAATGCAGATCATTTCTACAAAGAAATCCTGCCTATTGATGAAATGGGTGTTCAATTTTTATTTGAGGTACCCCGTAAAGGAATAAAACAAGATGTTTCCAAGGGGGAAAAGATATTTTTCATACACGGCGGCGGCTGGGGTATGGGCGACTACCGTGAAAGAAAAAGCGAATTACAGGAAGCAATTGATTGTAAAGTGATTGAACTGGCACATGCGAAAGAAGAAGTGAAAGAAGAAAAGAACACAACCTATTATTTGCTGGATCCTGAATGGAAGCCATGGGAGCCAGATGAACATGGTGAGTATTCATTTCCTTCCATGCGAAACGGAGAAACCAATGAAAGATTAGATAATCAGAATATGAAGGCACTTTTAGACATTTATCAGCCTTGCACAGCAATTATCAGCAAACCAGGTGGAGGCACAGTGAATGATGCCATCTTGACAGAGACACCAGTGGTTTTCATTGAGCCAGTAGCAGAACACGAGCGAAAAAACGAAGAAGTTTTTGAAAAGCTTGGGTTGGGCATATCTTTTACGAAATGGAGAGAAACAGGATTTTCCGTTGATGTATTAGCGGACATTCAGGAGTCGATTCGCAGGAATAAAGCTGGTAAACCGGGGCTCGGAGCCTATATTCAATCATTGTTAAAAGGAGAATAATAGTATGATACAGCCAAAAACAACAAAAAAGTTTTCGAAAAATGAAATGGCAATAGTGGCAAAAGCTGCTAAAAATATGTCTATTGTACAGAAGGGGTTAAAAGAAAATATTGAGTTTTCTACAGAGTTACCTTTAATCGTTGGCTTTAAACTGACCAATCGCTGCAATCTAAGATGTAAGACATGTTATGAATGGAATGAGCAGGGGTATCACCATAACATGAGTGAGCAGATGAAGAATCAGGACCTAGATCCAGAACTGTTTGATAAAGTTATGAGAGAGACACAACCTGTTAAATCCAATATATATCTATGGGGTGGAGAACCACTTTTTCATAGCGAGTTTTCGAAACTGTCTTATGTATTGGAAAGAGAAAAACGTATTACCGCTATGTGTACCAATGGAATCCTGATTGATAAGCGAATGGATGATATTCTTCGTTTTGATCATAACTTAGAGCTGCTAATTGCAGTAGATGGTTTTGAAGAAGAAAATGATGGAATTCGTGGAAAAGGGAATTATCAGAAAGTAATAAACAATATTAAAACTTTGCTGGAAATGCGTAAAAAGGGTGAGTTCCATGGAAAGATATCCATCCATTGTGTCTTAAGCGGAAGCATGGTGGATAAAATGTATGATTTCTTAGAGTACATGGAAGAATTAGGTGTCGACTATGTCATTGTATGTTTTCCTTGGTACATATCGGAAGATACACAAGATAGAATGGATCGATATTATGAAGAACATTTCGGAACATGCAACAATTCCGTTGCCAGCTGGCATGCGTTCAAATTCAAATATCCAGAGGGAGAATATGAAAAAATATTTGCTGCACACAAACGGATCTCCGAAAGAGTATGGAAGAATCAGGTTAAGTTCCAGCCAAATCTTGAACTGGACCAAATTGTACCATTTTTAGAGGATAAGAATGTAGTTCAAAATACATACTGCTGTTATTCCGTTGCAGATCGTATGGAAGTACTTGCAGATGGAACTGTTACTACTTGTAAGCATTTTCCAGAGTTTGTTGTGGGCGATTTACATAAGAATTCGGTAAAAGAAATCTGGAAAAATGAGGATTACAATAAGATAAGAAGAACCATCCAGTGTGGAAATATGCCAGTCTGTACAAAATGCAATAACCTTTATTTACATGGAAGAAAACAGGAAAAGGAGAGTTAAAACATACGATGGCAGGGATACAAGTAAACGGATTAACAAAGCAGTTTTTTTACTCGAAAAAGGAAGTGGGAATGAAAAATTCCTTTAAGAAACTTTTTCACGCAGAGAAAGAAATGAAAGAAGCAGTGAAAGACCTTTCTTTTGAAGTGGAACAGGGAGAAATCGTCGGATTTTTAGGTCCTAATGGAGCTGGAAAAACGACAACATTAAAGATGCTTTCGGGCATTTTATTCCCGACAAATGGTACGGCTTCTGTTTTAGGATATACACCTTGGGAAAGAAAAAATGAGTTCAAAAGACAGATTTCAATTGTGTTAGGACAAAAAAACCAGCTTTGGTGGGACTTGCCAGCCAATGAATCTCTATATCTAAACAAATGCATCTATAAAATCAGTGATCAGGATTACAATAAAATACTAGATGAATTGTGTGAAATTTTAGATGTGAAAGAACTATTGAAAGTTCAAGTTAGAGAACTTTCCCTAGGTGAGAGAATGAAAATGGAGCTGATTGCAGCATTGCTTCATCAGCCAAAAGTTCTTTTTTTGGATGAGCCGACTATTGGATTGGATTTAATTGCACAGAAAAAGATTCGAGAATTTCTAAAAATCTATAATGAAAAACAGCAGACAACTATTTTATTGACAAGTCACTATATGGATGATATCGAAGACCTATGTAACCGAACCATCGTAATTAATCATGGTATGCTCGTTTATGATGCGAGTATCCATGATATCAACCAGAAGTTAAACAATCGGAAAATAGTATCGTTTCAGTTTAATGAACGTGCTGACTGGTCAAGCCTTTCAAAATTTGGAGAATTAAAGAAAGTAAACGAATTTGAAGTCCAGCTGGAAGTTGGCCGCGATGAGTTGCAGGATGTGGCTTCCTACATATTAAAACAGTATAAAGTAAAGGATTTTAACGTAATGGATATTCCATTGGAAGAAAGCATTGAAAAAATATATCGGATGGAGGGCATGTGCCTATGATGATATATAAACAGGCATTTTCCTTAGGAATGCAAAAAGCAATGCGTTACCGCGTGAATTTTTGGATGGATATGGTGAGTTTTATCTTTCCGCTTTGCATCCAGTATTTCATGTGGACAAGTGTGTATCATTCGTCTGCAAATAAGATAATTTTTGGATACACATTAGGACAGATGTTATTATATGCTGTGTTTGCGGCGATAACATCAAGGCTTGTTTCCATTAGTTTTGTAGGAGAAGTAAACAATGAGATCAAACAGGGTGGATTTGCAAAATATCTGGTACGGCCAGTTCGCTTTCTGCCATATCAAGGAGCCTGTTTCCTAGGAGAAAAGATTATGAACCTCATATTTGCCACGCTGTTAATGGTTCTCATAGGGGGAGTGTTTGCTCTAAGATATTCTGTGCAGTTTACCGCCTTGCAATTTGTTCTGTATTATGCATCACTTATTCTGGCAATGGTGTTAAATTACCTCATCTACATCTGCTTTTGCGCTGCTGGATTTTGGTTAAAAGATGGCTCTGGTGCAGTATTTATTATGACGCTGGTTGGAAATATTGTAAGTGGAGGAATATTTCCTATTGATATTTTCAGCAGGAAAATACAGTTCTGTTTAAAGATACTGCCATTTTCCTATACCACATACTTTCCAGTATCCATCATCAATGGAAATGTAAACAGACAGGGAATGTTAACTGGGTTTGGCATGCAGGTAATCTGGATAGGGATTATGTGCCTGATAACAACAGCAGTCTGGGCGAAAGGTGTAAAGAATTATACAGCAGTTGGAGGATGATTTAGAAGAGGAGATATGATATGAATATAAAAGATTATATCCAATTGTACTTTCATATGGTAAAGTATAATATTATGGCACAAATGGAGTATAAAATTAATTTTTTCCTTTCTGTCCTGACAGAGGTGGGTTTTTTGCTGGCGAAAAGCTTGTACATAATTGTAGTCTTTTCCATTGGACTTTCCATCAATGGAGCGTCACCAGACCAGATTCTGATGTTCATTGGTTCGTACACAATTATTACAGGAATCATGGATTCGATCTATTATCCTAACCTTGCATCGATTCCTGGGTATATTCAGAATGGAGAACTTGATATTTATCTTACCAAGCCGGTTTCCTGCCAGTTTTTATGTTCCTTTCGGAAGTTTGACATTGGGTTAGGAATTCCAAATGTTCTGGCAGGTGTTATTATGGTTGTGATTTCTTGGTGCAGAACAGCAACACCAGTAAGTGTTGTCAATATTTTGGGTTACCTGTTTTTTACCCTCGTTGGGTGTGTGGTTACGTACCCTTTGCTTATCATACCTACAACATTGGCATTTCGTCTGGTGCGTGTAGATGCTTTGCAGAATATTATATTTGCATTATGGGATTTTAATAACATGCCAATGACTATATATCATAAAAGTATGCAGCGTGTCGGAGTTTTTCTGATCCCAATTTTTTTAATTACCAATTTTGCACCTATGTTTGTGTTTGGATTGCTTCCCAAAACCTATATTGTGTATGCAATCCTTGGAATGCCAATTTTTGTAGCTGCTTCAGTCATTGTGTGGAATAAGGCGATTCGTGGGTATTCCAGTGCAAGCAGCTAGAGGAGGGAGGAAAAGATGAAAAAGATACTACCACTTGCAGAGCCGGTGATTGACTCATTTGCCGGTTATGCTGCAATGAATCATATTGTGTTACAAGAGGAAAGTGGTCAAAGCTGGTTTGTACAGAATTTCTTTAAACCCATTGTTCTGTATCCTGAATCGTATGAATATGTATGTTTTGATTATCTCAATATGGATACGCTGCATTTGTCTTCTTGTGCCAGTTTTCAGCCAGAGAGTTATGTGAACTGGCCAGTTGATACATTTTCCATACCAGTTTCTATGATTGGGGCAGAAGAGTTCTTAGACTTTGTGAAACGACAGATTGAGGATGAGTATTATGTGATGGTCTACTTAAATTGGATGTATTTACCAAGGTACGGATACACAGGCAATGGTACCCATGAAATATTTATTTACGGGTACGATGATGAAAAAGAGGAGATATATACAACAGGTTATCTGCCGGGAAAGACCTATCAGAAGCTTACACATTCTTATCAGGAAGTAAGGGAAGCATATGTGCATATGGACGTATTCTGGCATGGAGGAATATTAGAACATATGAATGCACATCTAAACAGAGATCTGAATAAAATCTGCTTATTGAAAAAGAAGTATTCCTTTCAGTTTCAATTTTCGATTCAGACTTTTCTTAAGGACTTAAAACAATATCTCCATGTAGAAGAGGTGAACTTTGGAGTCCAGTTTGCGATTTGTTTTACAGACGAAAAACAGAATATGGCTCATGGAAACCAGTTGTATGATGTGTATGCAAACTATATGAGAAAGTGCTGTGAAGGACAAGAAACGATTGATTTGACGACACCGTATGCCATTTACAATCATATGGAAGGTATGTTGTACAAAATAAAGTATATGCTTAAAAAGGGATATAGTAAGGATAGCAGTCTCGAAGAAGATTACGAGAAAGTTGTAAAGGCAGGAAAAGCGTTTCTATTTACGGCTATGCATTATATCCAGCAAATTGAATCGAAGAGAAAAATCTCGAAAGAGTCAGGAATAAAAATGCAAAATCAGCTGCTCCATGTGAAAACAGAGGAAGAAGTGATATTACGAAAACTCTTAAGTCAGCTTGTGGAGAAACAATACGAATAAGATGGTATAAGGACATATTATAGCTCACATAATAAATATTGATTTTACTTATACCACGTATTATAGTATGATAGTATTGTAATAATGATAAATATACAAGTAATAGGAGGAATTGAAATGGTAACAGCTATTGTAGGAGCTAACTGGGGTGATGAAGGAAAGGGTAAAATCACTGACATGTTAGGAGAAAAATCCGACATAATTGTACGTTTCCAAGGCGGAAGTAATGCAGGACATACAATCATTAACGATTATGGTAAGTTTGCATTACACTTACTTCCATCAGGAGTATTTTATAATCATACAACAAGTGTAATTGGTAATGGTGTTGCATTAAATATTCCATACTTATTCCGTGAAGTAAAAGAAATTGAATCGAAAGGCGTTCCTGCTCCAAAGATTAAAGTATCTGAAAGAGCACAGATCTTAATGCCATACCACATTCTTTTTGATGAATATGAAGAAGAAAGATTAGGAAAGGCATCCTTTGGTTCTACAAAGTCTGGTATTGCTCCTTTTTATTCTGATAAATATGCGAAGATTGGTTTCCAGGTTTCAGAGTTATTTGCTGGGGAAGAATTCCTTCGCGAGAAAATTCATAGAGTGGCAGAGCAGAAAAATGTTATCTTAGAGCATTTATATCACAAACCAGCTCTTGATGAAGACGAGTTATACAATACGTTAATGGAATACAAAGAAATGGTTGCACCATATGTGTGTGACGTAGCTTCTTTCTTACAAGACGCAATCAAAGAAGGTAAAAACATTTTATTAGAAGGTCAGTTAGGTACTTTAAAAGACCCTGACTTTGGTATTTACCCAATGGTAACATCTTCCTCTACATTAGCATCTTATGGTGCAATTGGTGCAGGTATACCTCCATACGAAATTAAAAATATCGTATGTGTTGTAAAAGCTTATTCAAGTGCCGTAGGTGCAGGAGAATTCGTATCTGAGATATTTGGAGAAGAGGCAGAAGAACTTAGAAAACGTGGTGGAGATGCTGGTGAATATGGTGCTACAACAGGTCGTCCACGTCGTATGGGATGGTTTGACTGTGTTGCTTCTAAGTATGGCTGCCGTATGCAAGGTGCAACAGAGGTTGCATTTACAGTACTAGATGTGTTAGGATATTTAGAGGAGATACCTGTTTGCGTTGGCTATGAAATTGATGGTAAAGTAACAAAGGAATTCCCAACAACGGCAAAACTTGCAAAGGCAAAACCAGTTTATGAAGTTTTACCAGGATGGAAACAAGATATCCGTGGAATCAAAAATTATGATGAACTTCCAGAAAACTGCAGAAAATATATTGAATTTGTTGAGAAAGAAATTGAAACTCCAATCACGATGGTGTCCAATGGTCCAGGTAGAAACGAAATTATAAGAAGATAATGGGATAACACATGGCCGTAATAAAAAATAAAGATATTTTTCTCGTTATTCACCGTTCTCTTAGTATGGTAGACGAGGAGATAATGGAACATGGTAAAGTGGTAGGTTATATTTTTTATAAAATGCTCGATTACCAGAATAAATTTTTTCTACAGGAATTAATTGACTATACAATGATCGGTGTCTTACATGACATCGGTCTGTATAAGTCGCCTGATCAAAAGACAATTCATATTGAAGAAACAAAAAATGTATGGAAACATTCTATCTATGGTTTCTTATTTTTGAAGTATCTGTCACCATTAGGGGATAAGGCAGAAATCGTTTTATATCATCATTTAGATTATTCAAAATACCAGTTAATCTATTCGAAGTACATAGAGATTGCTGAGTATTTAGCATTTGCGGACAAACTTGACATGTTTATGCGTTCAAGTAATGTAGACCGCGATGTTGAATTTTTCGCTAAGCAGTCTGGAGTACAATTTTCGGAGAGAGCAAAACAATTATTTTTAAATGCAGAGAAAAAATATCAGATATTTGAAAATATTAGAAGTGGAGCTTATGAAAAGGAATTGGCTGCACTTTTGAGCAAGAAGTTAATGACTGAAGAGCAGAAAAGAAGTTTTTTGGAGATGCTGATTTATACCATTGACTTCCGTAGCGAACACACAGTAGTGCATTCCTTAGCAACTACTACATTTGCAGTAGAGATTGCAAAGTTAATGCACTTACAGTCTCAGGATATTTATAATATTTACTATGGTGCGTTGCTCCATGATATTGGAAAGCTGGTGACCCCGACTGAGATTCTGGAGGCACCGCGAAAATTATCGGAGAAAGAGATGCATGTTATGCAAGAACATGTTGCTAATTCAGAGAGAATCCTGAAAGGAGCTATTGATGATACTGTTTTGCAGATTGCGATTAGGCACCATGAGAAACTAGATGGAACAGGTTATCATCGTGGACTTACAGGGACAGAGCTGACTACACCACAGCGGATTGTTGCAGTGGCAGATATAATAAGTGCCTTATATGGAAAGCGCAGTTATAAAGGCCAGTTTAATGCAAACTTAATTAAAGAAATCTTAACGAAAGACAGTGAAGCAGGAAAACTATGTCCAAAAGTTGTTGGAGTTGCAGTTAGAAATATGGATCGTTTAATTCGCAACTTTGAGAAGAAGAAAGTAAAGACTATTGGCAATTATATTTTAATTAAAGAACAGTATCAGGAAATTTACAAGAAATTCAAGCAGTTTGAGTTGCCAGAGGAACAAGATGATAGGGGTTAGACATAGAGGTTCAAGATAACATTCTAGAATGGAATTGTTATTTTGAACCCTTTTTGGTAAGATATGTATTAGGGGTTTAACTATGCAGAAAAATGGTTATGCTAAAAAGTACAGTTGACAGATGATAGGAAGGGTAGGGAAAGTATATGAGAATTGCCGTTTTTAGTGATATTCATAGCAATTATGTTGCGTTAGATGCATGTATAGATTATATCAGACAACATAAGGTAGAACAGATTATTTTCCTAGGTGATAATATAAGCGATTGCCCAACCCCGCAATTAACGCTTTCTCGTATCCGAGAATTAAATCAAGATTATAAGACAATACATGTTCGCGGAAATAGGGAAGAGTATTTCATTGATTACGAAGATGGGAAAAGTAACGATTGGACATATTCTTCCTACAAAGGCAGTCTGCTTTATACTTATGAACAATTGAAACATGAAGATATTAGGGAATTTAGGCAGATGGAAAATCATAAAGTTATTCAGTTTGAAGGAATGGATGGACTTAAATTAGTGCATGGATCCCCACATTCCTCTAGAGAATTGCTTCATGCAGGCGGAGATAACACCAATACGTATTTACAGCAGATGCCTGTAAATGTTATGCTTAGCGGTCATACTCATCGTCAGTTTACGTACCGTTACAAAGATAAGCTCCTTGTCAATCCTGGCTCGATTGGTGTTGCAATTGGGAAACCAAGGTCCGCTAATTTTGCAATGCTTGAGTGGAAAAAGGATGGATGGAATGTAGAACTTGTAACCATACCGTTTGATTATGAAAAGCTAAAAAAGCATTTCCTTAGCAGTTCCCTAATGGAAAAGGCAATGTGGTGGCCTCGATGCATTTTGCAATCTATGGAGACGGGTGTAAATGTTGGTCCACTTTGTGCCAAGAAGGCATTTGATTTAGCCAAAGCGGATGAGATTGAGATTGTAGATGGTACAATTCCAGAGAAGTATTGGGATAGGGCGGCAGAGTTAATTGGAGTAAAGAAATTTTCTTTATAGAACAAAGTGTGAGTTCCTCTAACAAAAAGTAAAAGATATGGCTGTTACAACCAAATTCGTATAACAGCCATATCTTTTGCTATTAAGAAAACCCAAATTAATGGAAAGAAATAAACTTATTTCATCATTTCCAGTATAATATTAATCAATTCATCATTCTTCTCTGGTGACATAAAACAGAATCGGAAGAAATGATCACTCAAACCTTCAAATGTAGAACAGTCTCGAATCATAAGTCCCTTTCGAATTGCCGTTTCAAATAAATCAAAAGCAGTCATCCCTTCTTTCAGAATCTCTACTAACACAAAATTAGCGGTAGAAGGATAAACTTTTAATTGGGGACAGCTACGTAATTTAGAACAAAGCCGTTCCCGTTCTGTGGCAATTAAAGTTCTTGTTGCCTCAATATATTCTGAATCCGTAAACATAATCTCACCTGCAATGGAAGCAAGACTGTTAATGGTCCAAGGATTTTTCTTTTCTTTAATTTCTTCTAAGATATTCTGGTTGCTGCATACTGCATAACCCAGTCTTAGTCCAGGAGATGCGAAAAATTTTGAGATACCACGCAGCACTGTTGCGTTATCAAATTCCTTGATTAGAGGAACTGCAGTTACATGAGATAAGTCCTCCACAAATTCTACGTAGGTTTCATCTATAATTACATAGATCCCTTTGGACTTACAAACTGTTAAGATACTACGCATCTCTTCAGTAGTTAGGGTTGTGGATGTTGGGTTATTGGGATTACAAAGTATCAGTAAATCAAGGTCACTTGACAAATGCTTGTTAAATTCTTCAGTAGGAAGTTTGAAATCAAGTTCCTTCTTTAAAGCATAGTATTCAAATGTTCCACCACACAATGTAATCTCACGTTCGTATTCCGAATAAGTGGGAGCTAACAAAAGTGCCTTTTTGGGAGAAATGATACTGATGAAGTTTGATATCAATTCAGTAGAACCATTCCCAACCATAATATGTTCTTTGTCTGCATTAATGTAGGCAGCGATACTTTCTCGAAGAGAAGTATACTCCCGATCTGGGTAAGTTGTAATCGCATCAATGTGGTTTGCTAATGTTTCTCTTAGTTTATAGGAAACGCCAAGAGGATTTACATTGGCAGAAAAACTGGTAATATTCTCCTTTTTTATGTGATAGATTCGTTCTATTTTTTCTAAATCACTTCCGTGAAAATGTTCTTTTTGTTCGACTACCTGATTGCCATCGTGACTAGAAAGTCCGTTCTGTTTTTGCATAGTACTCGCCCTTTTCCTTTTCTTTTTTCGTATTCAGTGTTATAATCTTCTATTATAGTCGTTTTTTACGAAAAAGCAAGGAGACATGTAATGAAAGAAAAATTAACGAAGTTTTCAAGAGGTATGTTTCAGTATGAGAGACAAGCCCTTTTGTTTTCCCAGGAGTCTATTGAACTTGGTATAGAGTCAGGCAAAATCTACGAGGGAAGTCTAAAGATTTCGACCAAAAGCCATATACCAATAAAGGGGATTCTTTCGAAGACAGATCACTTTTTAAAACTTTCAGAGACATCCTTTTCTGGAACGGAAGTAACGGTACCGTATACGTATGATGCGACTGAGTTGCCAGCGGGAGAAACACGTACTGGTTCTATTTTGGTAATCAGTAATTGTGGTGAGTATGAGATACCAGTGGTCGTAAAAGTAGAAGCGCCATATTTTTTGACTGAGTTAGGAAAGATAAGAGATCTGTTTCAATTTGCGAATCTGGCAAAACAGGACTGGCTTAGTGCTGTTAAGATATTTAAGTCGGATCAGTTTGTTAAGAAGCTGCTTTGCCATGATTCCAAAACGGAAGTGTTATATCATGGTTTAATGAAGAGTATATCCACCAGCCATGCAATGGAAGAGTTTTTAATATCCATACATAAGAAAGTAAGGATTAATCTTACGTTGGATAAAACTTCGATTGAATACAGTAATGTTTGTGAATCCTTACAAGACCGCATTGTTATCTATAAAGATAACTGGGGTTATACAGAGATACGTGTAGAGGCAGATGCAGATTTTATTGAGCCAGAGCATAAGATTATATGGTCGGAGAATTTTATTGGTAATAGTTATAACCTTAAGTTCCTTATTAAGAAAGAAAATCTGAAACCAGGTTTGAATCATGGTTCTATTCTATTAAAAACCCCTCATCAGAATTTACGCGTTGAAATAGTAGCGCGGGGAGAAGAACAGCTTGAAGTAAAGCAACAGAATGTTAAAGATTCTATTAATCATCAGGAAAACTTAATTACATTGTCTCAGAACTATCTGAATTTCCGAATGAACCGGATAGCCGCAGAAGATTATCTGCTTCAGATGCGAACACTGCTGAACCAAATGTACGAGAGTGGCGAAACAGAGTATTATTACTTGTTAAAGGCACATCTTGCGGTATCCATTGGAGATATGGATGAAATAAGTGAGTGTTTTAGGTATCTTGATAAATGTAGGGATGAGTGGGAACAAGATGACCCAGAAAAATATGCAGCCTATCAATATCTTATTGCTATGAAAGACCGGGAACAAGATATGATTGAAGTGGCTTCTGGGGAAATTGAAAAACTTTATCAGAAACAGCCAGATAACTGGAAGATTTTCTGGTTTTTTATGAATGTAAAAAGAGAATACATGGAGGAGCCAAGAAAAAGATTTGAGGCTTTGCAGGAACTGTTAAGGAATGGAGTACGCAGCAGAATTATTTATTATGAGGCAAGTGTACTCTACCGAGAGCATCCGGTATTTTTAGCAGAGGTATCCGAAGAGGCATTACCTGTTATGACCTGGATGGTTCGTGAAAATTGCATGTCAGAAGAAGTGAAGCAGCAGTATCTTCTGATGGTTTCAAAGCGGAAGCATTTTTATCCTATCTTGTTTCATAGTCTTGAAAAACTGTATGAGGAACAGGAAGATGCCCATATTTTGCAAGTCATTTTAAGTATACTGATTCGAACCCAGAAAGCTGGAAGAAAGTATTTCAAATGGTATGAGTTAGGGATACAAAAGCAGGTACGTATCTTACAGCTTTATGAATACTATATGTATTCTATGGAAGAGGACATTCATACAGTACTTCCAGAAAGTGTAGTAACCTATTTTTCTGTAGATTGTACACTAAACGAAAAGAAGAGAGCTTTTTTATATGCAAATATTGTGGAAAATTGGGAAAAATACGACAAGGTAGTCTTGGAAGGGTACGAAGAGGCTATTCACCAGTTTGCCAAAAAGGAATTAGAAAAAAGAGTTATTAATCGTAACCTGGCGATTTTATATGAAGAACTGTGTACAAGCGAAGCTTTTGATGAAACAGTGAAAGCAAATCTTCCATATGTAATGTTCCAGCAGGAAATACGTTGTGAGAATCCAGATATCATAGGAGTAGCTGTTGCCCATAAAGAAGTAGAAAAAGAAGTTTATACACCGTTAGAAGGTGGAGTTGCGCAAGTTGCAATCTATACAGATACCGCGCAGATATTCTTAGTAGATAGAAAAAACAACCGTTATGCAGCAACAATGGAATATTATGTATCTAAGTATTTGTTTCTAAATGAACTGGCAAAAGAGTGTTTATCCTTTGCAGAGCAGAACGGCATGCTTCTTTTGTATCTATATGAACAAATGGAAACGTATCATAAGTATGCCCAGACTGCGGTGACAATCCGAAAACGAATTCTTATGCTAGATGAATTAAAAACTGCTTTTTACTGGGAATGCTTTGGGAAACTTGTGAACTATTACTATGATACAACTCAGGTTGCATTGCTTGACGAATTATTACAGAATGTAGATTTTTCGTATTTTGATCCAGAAGAACGTGCCAGAATGATGGAACTCTGTATGGTTAGAGGGGTGAATGCTGATTTAGAAGAGCAGTTTGAGCGGTATGGATATGATAAATTATCACCAAAACGATTACTTTCCTATTGTTGCAAACAATTAACTCAGAATCCAGAGCGTCAGATAACGCAGCTGTTTTTAGATATTTGTTATTATGCACTGCTTCATGGAAAAAATGCCAAGCAGACAACCAGTATCTTGTGCGAACATTATGTAGGCAGTTTAGAACAGCTTATTCGCATTTGGAAAGCTTGTAAAGAATACTCCTTAGATTGTGTAGAATTAGAGGAACAGATTGTATCCCAAAGTCTATTTGGCGAGACAAAAAGAAAAGAAGTCGTTACTGTTTTTTATGAATATAACAGCCGTGAACAGAAGGACAAGATGGTTGTAAAGGCATATTTGTCTTATCGGGCATATGAGTATCTTTTGAGAGACGAAGAAATAGAGGCGCCTCTAGTAGAAATTATGAAAGAATTTATTCTATACAATAATTGCAATATTGCAAATCTGGCGTATTTAAAGATTTTAAGCAAGCAGGAACGATTGACTGAGAAAGAACAGGAAACTGCTGAAATACAAGTAGGGCAGTTTGTAAAGCAAGGTATAACATTACCGTTCTTTATCGGATTTAAAAGGCATTTTCCATTGCCTTATGAGATAGCTAATAAGTATTTTGTTGATTATCGCTGTAATGCAAATCGTAAAGTAGTGCTGCATTATGCATTAAATTCAGAACGCTTTAAAGAAGAAGTGATGAAAAACTGTTATCAGGGAATTTATGTTAAGAACTTTGTGTTGTTTCATGGCGATACCTTGTCTTACTATATGACAGAACAGGGAGAAAATTATGAGAAGAGGACAGAAACCATTACCATAAATTATGAAGATGATATGTCTGAAACAGATAGTGAATACAGCTTGTTAAATTCTTTGCTTGTAGCAAAAGAAGTACAGGATAGCAAGACAGTTCTGGAACTGATGAAACGATATATGACAGGGAAAACGATTGTGTCTGAGCAGTTTAAAATGTTGGATTAGGAGGTGTTTATCATAGAAAGACAGAAGTTATTTATCGGCATTGACCTGGGAAATGATTTTTCACAGATAAGTTACTATGATGAAGCACTGTTTGAGCCACGTTCCATTTCACAGAAGGAAGAGGAGGAAGTGTATCTGATTCCAACGGTATTGGCCGCTACCTGTGACAATGGACAGTGGTATTTTGGAGAAGATGCACTGCAGCTTGTAAGAGATGGACAGACTGTGGCGTTAACAGATTTTGTTGATAAAATTGAAAATGGCAGTCCTATCCTCTATTACGATAAGGAATGGGCGCCAGCAGATATTCTAACAAGATATCTGAGAAAATGCTTACATTTAATTATAGTAAAGTTTCCGGCAGGTGGAATAGAAAAGCTCGTCATTACAGTAGTAAAGAAGGAAAAAATACTTGTAGAGGCTATTCTGGAGGCTCTCCATGAATTGGGGCTTGAGAAGGACCGTGTGGCAGTTATCAGCCACCAGGAAAGTTATACTTACTATGCTTTGCGTCAAAAAAAGGAGCTTTGGCTCAATGATGTAGGATTATTTGATTTTTCAGAAAGAGGACTTTTCTTTTACCGTATTTCTATGAACCGCAGGACAATTCCAATAACTGTAGGAATTGAAAAGAAAGATTTCACGAATTTAATGTCCTTTGACATGCTATCTGGAGGAAGAGAAGAGGGCGAATTGGCGTATATGTTCGATGGAATAACGAAAAATGCGCTACACAAGAAGATCGTTTCGACTATTTATGTAACGGGCCGAGGCTTTGAAGGTGATTGGCATAAATCTGTTTTAGAAGGATTGTGTGTTGGAAGAAGAGTGTTTTATGGTCAGAACTTGTATACGATTGGTGCCTGTTATGGAGCAAAAGAACTTGCAGGGGAAGGAAAGCTAGCAGATTATCTTCTATTAAATGAAGAAATGGTACTAGTGGATATTTCTGTAAAAGTATTTGCCAATACCAAATTTGTACCTTACTATCTTGTAAAAGCAGGTATAAACTGGTATGACGTAAATAGTAAGATAGAAATAATTCCAGATGAGGAAACAGAACTGGAATTAGAAGTGTTTGATGTAATGACGCAGCAGAAAAAGACATTTTTACTGCGAATTGATTCAATCGAGGGGCGTCCACGAAGAACAACGATTCTGGAAGTTGGGCTTAAGTTTTTAGAACCAAAAACCTGTGTATTACAAGTGAAAGATAAAGGATTTGGAAATATGTTTCCATCTACGAACCGCATCTGGGAGAAAGAAATTCATCTGTAAGGAGGATTTAGATTGGGTAAATTTATATTATGCAGTGGAACAAGGGCCAAAGAGCCGCTGCGCATAGAAATGACAGATACTGTTTTGTATACCATAGAAGAATTGTGTTATTATCTGTACCAGCATATTTATCTGATTACAGAAGATTTTTTTTCAGATAATGTAATATCATGGCTGGAAGCAGAGACAGGCCAGAAAATTCTTGCAGCTAAACTTAGAGATTTGAATCGCACACAAGGAAGCCTGAAAGATAAAGTTATCTGTGTATTATGCAGTACAGATTTTTACACAGAAAAAGAAATGAAAGAGCTCATTGTGATTATGGACAAGATGGAAGGTCTTCCTCTGATTAAGCGAAGAAAGATGAAAGCCGATATTTATGTCAAATACGAACGTTATCTGTATGCGGCAAGAGAATACGAGACCATATTAAACAGTAAAGATGCGTCTATACTAACACCAGAAGAATATGGCAATCTGCTTCACAATTATGCCATCGTTTTGATGTATATTGGTTCTTTGAAAGAAGCGGCTGTTAAGATGAAGGAAGCCTATCAGTCCAATCAGAATAAAGAATCATTAAAATCGTATCTTTTGATTCTACGCCTAATGGGAAATACAGATAAGATTGATACGGAACAGAAAGATTTTCTTGTTCCAGAAGAGATGCTTTTAAAGCTGGATGAGATTTTTAGAGAGGCAGAATCTATGGAATCAGGTAATTCCTATCATGCATCTTATCAGAAACTTAAAGATGCCAAGAAAAACAGCGATGCCATTAAGTTTTATCGTGAATTAGACGGCATGTTGGAAAAGTGGATATCCGAGTATCGAAATAAAGTAAGTTAAGGGAGAAGTAATGAAGTTTTTTAAGAAGAAAAAGAAGGAAAATGAGTCAGAGTTTGAACAGAAACTTAGTGAACGCCTAAATAATGAAAAAGACCCAGATATTTCTTTGGATAATATAGAGATGGAACTCAGTGAGTCAGAAAAGAAAGTACGGCCAGTCAAATTAGAAAAAAGAGATATGGCTTCAGGTAACAGGGATACCATAGCAGATACTTGTAATCAGATAGCAGAAGCAAAAAAGCAGGTACAAGAAGCTAAGCTAGAGTATAAAGCTGTTACAGATTATTTAGCAGATATCCAGAAAATTGATGGTATTGCAGGAAAAGAACGGGAAGAGCTGGAAGATGCTGCACGTAATATTATTACACTGACAAGAGAACGTTCCAAATATCAGACTGCTGATGTAAAGCTAAGCGATGTGCAGTTTCGTAATATTAGCCGCTATGAAGATAATATGCTTCGTGAAATAAAGCAGATGCGAGAAAATGAAGATTATCAGCGAAAGGTGAAAGGAGATCTTAGACAACTGGCTGCAGAAAAGGCAAAACTGGAATTCGAGAAGGATGAAATTATCAGAAGTCAGGAAATCCTAAAAAAACTTGCAGTGTTAGCAGGTTCCTTGATTGTATTACTTGATGTAATCTTTCTTGTATTAACAGGGAAAGACGAGATGAATCTGAATGTTCCGTTTATTCTTTCTATAATATTGGGCGCAGGAATTGCATTTTATATTTTCTATGAATCAAGAAGAAATCGAATTGAAATATTGAATAATAGCAAGAAGCGTAATAAATTAGTTGGTTTGACAAATAGAGTTAAGATTAAATATGTAAATACTCAGAATGCTTTAGATTATGCTTATGAAAAGTTTATGGTAAGTAATTCCATGGAATTAAGTTCTGTCTATGATAAATACGTAAAGGCAAAGCGTGAAGCGGAGCAGTATAGAAGTAATACTGGAATGCTTAATTTTTATAATAATACACTGATAGGTGAACTTAAGATGCATGGATTAAAAGACTGTGATATCTGGATCTATCAGGCAGCCGCGATTATTGATAATAGAGAAATGGTTGAAATTCGTCACCGTCTCAATGAACGACGACAGAAACTTAGAGAACGAATTGATTTTAGCTATGAAGTACAGAAAAGTGGATTATCCCAGCTAAAACTTTGCATGGAAGAGAAACCAGAGTTACAGACAAGAGTCCTCGAAGAGATGACGAAAGCAGAAATTGAGTTTGAATAAGATAACAGAACTTTCCTGTTTAAGAAACAAAGGGCCGTTGCACGAGATAATATTTCGTGCACGGCTCCTTTATTTTTAAAATGTAAATTTTTCTGTTCGTTCTTTTAGAGAGTTGGCTAATTCTATCATTTGTCCACTTTGTTCATTGCATTTGTCTATAATATCCTGTAAGCTTACTACAGTAGCAGAAGTTTCTTGTGTATGAGCAGCATTTTCTTCGGCAATGGTAGAAAGATTCTGAGTTTTTTGATTCAATGCAGTTATTAAATTGGCAATAACAGAAGTTTCAGTTTGGATGAAGCTGATATCTTCAATAACAAAGGAAACTTCCTTGAGTAGATTTTTAAAGTAATCCGAAGTTTCGTTAAGTTTTGTATTCTGTGTTTTAATAACTTCGGAAACGCTATCAATTTCCGATACACTTTTCGCTGAATTGTACGTTAACTGCTTTGTAATTTCTTCAATTTGTTTTGCCATATTAGCGGATTGCTCTGCTAATTGTCTGATTTCATCTGCAACCACAGCAAAACCGTTTCCAGCGTCGCCTGCCCTGGCTGCTTCAATGCTAGCATTCAAGGAAAGAAGATTCGTTTGGGAAGCGATGTCTGTGATGATTTTTAACGCATTGTTGATTTCGGAGACAGAAGAATGAGTGGCATCAGTCATTTTCTTTACTGTCGCAAAAGAAGAAGTAGTCTGGCTGTTAATTGCACTTAACTCATCTAAGGTCTTTTGTGCATAAATACTGCAGTCTTTCATACTTTTCGTACGTTCCTCTAAAGATGATACATTATTTGTTGTTTGTTCGATTGATTGATGGAGATTTACTATGGCAGCATTAGCACTTTGTGTTTCTTCTGCCTGGGACGTTACACCTTGGGCAATAGATTCAACTGCATTGGTGGAATATTGGATGTTTTCGATGATTTCGCTAAAAGACTGTGTAAAATTCGTGGAAAAGGTACTAATATCATCAGCTAAGGAACTTATTCTCTCTAGCACAAGTCGATAAGAATCCCTAACATGGATTGTTGCACTGCTTATGTCGCCAATTTCATCTCTCTGATTTTGATAAGCTGAATTAATTTCAATATTAAGGTTACCATCTGCAAGTTTCATAAGTTCACGTGAAATCTCAGTAAGTGCTTTGGCAACTTTACTTAAAACGATAAAGGAAAGAATAAATATGAGGATAATGGATATTGTTGAGATATTTGTCTGTTGTTTTAGGCTTGACTGATAAATGCGTTTAAAAGAGCTTGTTGGGACTCCTACACACACAGCGCCAATTATTTCTCCAGAACTTGGTTGTTTTAAAGGGGAAAAGTAACAAAAAAGTTTTTCGCTGCTTGTTTGGCTGACGCTTTGGTAAAATGCGCCAGTTTCATTTAAAGTCTGATAGGTACTTTCAGTAATCGGTATCATGTCTTCTTTACTTGAAGAAGTTATACATTCTGTTCCATAATAGAGTTCAATGTTAACTTTAGAATCTTTGCTGATTGAATTAAGCTGCTTTTCAATAGTGGAAAGTTCTTTATCACCTTTATAAAAGGTATTGTTGTCTTTTATGTAGTCACCAGTATTTCCGGCATCTAATAAGTTTTGTAAAGAGGATGAAACAGTCAACAATTCCTGCATATACATTTGTTTCACAATTTTTTTACTAATTTCAAGACCTGTATAATTTAGAGGAGCTGACATAACAAGAAAGGATGTGAGAACAAGAAGTGATAACTTAACTGAGATTTTGACATACATTTTCTTTTGGGATTTCATTAATCATACCACCTTTTTTTAATAGTATTACACTGTTGATAGTATGGGTCAGAAAATCTGTCAATCGTAATGTAAAAACTAGAATAAAGGTATTTTACTACAAAACAACGAAAAATGCAAATAAAAATCGAAAAAGGTAAAAAGTAAAAAAATTAAATTTGTATTCCATTTAGAAAAAATCTTGACATTTTTTAAGAACTTGACTACTATATTAATTAACTATGAAAAATGTAGTGAAAGAGAAGAGTAGATTTGTAACCTTTAAAGAGAGTTCTGTTCCAGGCTGAGAGACAGAGTAAGAAGTGCAGATTGAAGGTAGCTCTAGAACAGTATTCTTGAACGGCAAGGGTAAGCCTGCTCATTAGAGAATAACGGTTTGCCCCGTTAACGGCTTTAGAGGTGAATTGATTCACGAATAAAGGTGGTACCACGATTCTTCGTCCTTTGGCGTAGGATCTTTTTTTATGCCAAAAATCTTTATTGGTGATAAATATCCATAGAAGAAACGTTCACTTAAAACAGTTCAAATGTGAAAAAGCAATAAGAAAAAAAGGAGATATGTTATGAGTAAAGAATTAGACAAAACATATAATCCCCATGAGATAGAGGGCAGATTATATGATAAATGGATTGGAAAGAAATATTTTCATGCAGAAGCAGATCGAAGCAAAAAACCATTTACCATTGTGATGCCACCACCAAATGTAACAGGTAAACTTCACATGGGCCATGCACTTGATAATGCATTACAGGACACATTAATCCGTTACAAAAGAATGCAGGGTTACAATGCGTTATGGATTCCTGGTACAGATCATGCAAGTATTTCAACAGAAGTTAAAGTTACAAACAAATTAAAGGATGAAGGAATTGACAAGTACGAACTTGGCAGAGAAGGATTCTTAAAAGCTGCTTGGGAATGGAAAGAAGAGTACGGTGGTACAATTACAAGCCAGTTAAGAAAAATCGGTTCTTCCTGTGACTGGGACAGAGAACACTTTACAATGGACCCAGATTGTTCCGCAGCAGTAGAAGAAGTATTTATTCGTTTATATGAAAAAGGATATATTTATAAAGGCTCCAGAATCATTAACTGGTGTCCAAAATGCTGTACTTCCATCTCAGACGCAGAAGTGGAACATGAAGAGCAGGCAGGACATTTCTGGCACATTAAGTATCCAATAGTTGGAACAGATGAGTTTGTTGAAATCGCTACAACAAGACCAGAAACCATGTTAGGTGATACAGCAGTAGCAGTTCATCCAGATGATGAAAGATATAAACATTTAATTGGTAAGAAGGTACTACTTCCAATTGTGAATAAAGAAATTCCTGTTGTTGCAGACAGCTATGTAGATAAAGAGTTCGGAACCGGTGTTGTTAAGATTACACCAGCTCATGACCCTAATGACTTTGAAGTTGGAAAACGTCACAACTTAGAAGAAATCAACATTATGAACGACGATGCTACTATTAATGAAAAAGGTGGCAAATATGCAGGCCTTGATCGTTACGAAGCGAGAAAGCAGATCGTAGCAGAGTTAGATAGCCTAGGATTATTAGTTGAAGTAGAACCTCATTCACACAATGTAGGTACGCATGACCGTTGTGGTACAACAGTAGAGCCATTAATTAAACAGCAGTGGTTCGTTAAGATGGAAGAGATGGCAAAACCAGCTATCGCTGCATTAAAAGAAGGAAGATTAAAATTTGTTCCAGAACGTTTTGATAAGACATACCTTCACTGGTTAGAAAATATTCGTGACTGGTGTATCTCCAGACAGTTATGGTGGGGACATAGAATTCCAGTTTACTACTGTAAAGACTGTGGCGAAATGATGGTTGCAAAAGCAGCAGATAAGCCTTGTACTTGTAAAAAATGTGGTTCTGATAAGATTGTACAGGATGAAGATGTTCTTGATACATGGTTCAGTTCAGCATTATGGCCATTCTCAACACTTGGATGGCCTAAAAAGAGCGAAGATTTAGATTATTTCTATCCTACAGACGTATTGGTAACAGGATATGATATTATCTTCTTCTGGGTAATCCGTATGGTATTCTCAGCATTAGAACAGACAGGAAAAGAACCTTTCCACACAGTATTAATCCACGGTTTAGTTCGTGATTCTCAAGGACGTAAGATGAGTAAGTCTCTTGGAAATGGTATTGATCCACTGGAAGTAATCGACCAGTACGGTGCTGACGCATTACGTTTAACCTTATTAACAGGTAATGCACCAGGTAACGATATGAGATTCTATTTTGAAAGAGTAGAAGCAAGCCGTAACTTTGCTAATAAAGTATGGAATGCATCTCGTTTCATTATGATGAACTTAGACAAAGCTGACGTACCAGATGAGATGGATTTATCTAAGCTTACACAGGCAGATAAATGGATTTTATCTAAAGTAAATTCTTTAGCAAAAGAAGTAACAGATAATATGGATCACTTTGAACTTGGTATTGCCGTTCAGAAGATTTATGACTTTATCTGGGAGGAATTCTGTGACTGGTATATCGAAATGGTAAAACCAAGACTATACAGTGATACAGATGAAACTAAGACAGCAGCATTATGGACATTACAGAAAGTATTAATTAATTCCTTAAAATTATTACATCCATATATGCCTTTCATTACAGAAGAAATCTTCTGTACCTTACAGTCCAAAGAAGAGTCTATCATGGTTTCTGAGTGGCCTGTATTTGAAGAACAGTATCATTTTGAAGCAGATGAGCATGCAGTAGAAATGATTAAAGCAGCAGTTAAGGGTATCCGTAATGTGCGTGCAGAAATGAATGTTCCACCAAGCAAGAAAGCAAAAGTTATCGTTGTTTCTGATAGCGAAGACATCCGTAACGTATTCGAAACAAGCAAAGTATTCTTTGCTACATTAGGATATGCTAATGAAGTAGTAACACAGGCTGACAAAGCAGGTATTGCAGATGATGCAGTATCAACTGTAATCCATGGTGCTACAATCTACATTCCATTTGATGAATTAGTAGATCGTGAAAAAGAAATTGAGCGTCTGACAAAAGAAAAACAGAAGTTAGAAGGCGAAATCAAACGTGCAACGGGTATGTTAAACAATGAAAAATTTACAAGCAAAGCACCAGCTGCAAAAGTAGAAGAAGAAAGAGCAAAACTTCAAAAATATACAGATATGTTAGCTCAGGTAGAAGAGAGGCTTACAAATCTAAATAAATAAGATATCATAGAACTGGAATGGGACTTGTACTCATTCCAGTTCATTACTAAGAGACATTTGGTGAAATCTTGCAGTATTTTCGTGTAAACTGTAGGAAACGAAAGGTTTATAGCAATAGAAAGAATGAAAAAGGTATTGATTTTTTAAATGTTTAAAGTTATGATGTTATTTAGATATTTCTGACAATTATAGAATAAACCGTGAACATTAGAGTTTACGTATTTGGAGGTTCCAATGATTAATTTTGATGATGAATTGGCTAAGTTTCAGCCAAGCCTTGATGTGGATCAGGCTGAAGAAGCAATTAATAGAAATGATTTAACCGATGTGACTGACATTTTGAAAGAAATTATGAAAGAAATGAAAAAGTAGCAAATAGTTGCAAGCAGCTATTTGTTACAAGAAGTTTGCATAAAGGTTCAAGGAGGGTATTATGCATTGTCCAAAGTGCAATAGTGATCTATCCTTTAAACAGAAAAATTGCGATAGATGCGGCGAAGATTTAACAACATATAAGAAGATTGTAAGTGGTTCTAACAGGTTCTATAATGATGGTCTAATGAGAGCCAGAGTAAGAGATTTATCTGGCGCAGCTGTTTCATTAAGAAAGAGCTTAGAACTTGATAAGACAAATACAAATGCTAGAAATTTATTAGGTCTGGTTTACTATGAAATGGGAGAAACTGTTGATGCATTAAGTCAATGGGTAATCAGTAAGCATTTTCAGGCAGAGCGAAATGATGCAGATTTTTATGTGAAAGACTTACAGCAGAATCCTGCAGCACTAGAAACCATTAATCAGACAATTAAAAAATATAACCAGGCTCTAAGTGCAGCAAAACAGGGAAATGAAGACTTGGCAATTATTCAGTTAAAGAAGGTAACTAGCCTAAATCCTAAATTCTTGCGTGCGCAACAGCTTTTGGCTTTGCTTTACATGAAGCAGGGCGAAAACGATAAAGCTTATAAATGCTTGAAAAAGGCAATGAAAGTGGATATCAATAACACTACAAGTGTTCGCTACATGAATGAAATCAAGAAGGTTAGACCAGAAAAAGAAGTCAAGGAACAAAAAGAAGAACGTACAGTGGAGCGAGTAAATCCAAAATCAGTTGGTTCTTTTAGTTCAGTAGACAAATTCCAAGACGATAAACCAAATATTTGGGTTTTTGTAAATTTAATACTAGGAGCAATCATTGGTATAGCATTTGCTTATTTCTTAATTGTTCCAACAGTGAAGAAGAGCGTGGCATCTGAATACAAAGCACAGATTCAGGAGCAAACAGATTTCGCCTCTTCAAAAGATACGAAGATTGATTCATTGAATAAAAAAATTGAAGATTTGAATGGACAGTTAGACAAAAAGGATGATGACATTAAAAATCTTAAGGATCAAATGGTAGATGAAGCAGTGTACGACAGTTTATTCGAGGCAATTACGTTATACCAGCAAGGCCAGAGAACACAAGCCGCCCAGAAACTTTTAGATGTCAATGAAAAGAACCTGACTAGTGAAAAAGCGAAAGAGTTTTACAATACAATTAAAGAAGCTACGTTTGTCAATGCTTCTAGAGAACTGTATAACCAAGCGAAAGTAAAATATAATGTTGGCAACTACACAGAGGCAAAGCCTTTATTTGAAAGTGCAATTAAGCTTAACAAAGAGAATGTAGATGCTTACTATTTCTTGGCACGTGCTTACGAAAAGAGTGGCGATACAGCTAAGGCAAAGAAATATTACAACAAAGTAATAAAAGATTTTGCAGATTCATATCGTGCGAAAGAGGCAGAGACTAAATTAGGATACCTTGGAGAATAGAGGAACCGTACAAAAGAAAAATACCTTATTGATAGGCCAATAAGGTATTTTTTTTCATCTATATAAGTAAAATTTTGACAAAGAAGGGAAATAAAGTTGAGAACAGAAAATAAGCTGGAAACAATTTTACCAATGATTAAGGATAACGGTGCTACTTATCGTGTGAAGAACCATTGTTTAATTGTGGAACTTGGAAGTGACCTGGATCATCATGTATCCATCCAAGTGAAAGAACATTCAGACAGGATCATCCAAACGGGAGATATTCGCCATGTTATTTTTGATTTTAGTAAGTCCAGTTTTATGGATAGTTCCGGAATTGGTGTGATTATGGGACGTTACAAACAGGTTAAGTATACAGGGGGAACATTAGCTGTAACGGGAATTACACCACCAGTTGACCGAATTCTTAAAATTTCAGGTCTTTATAAGATTATAGAGAAATATGAAACTGTAAAAGATGCGATGCAGGCATTTTAGTAAAGGGGAGGATAGGGAAATGAACGATACCAACGAAATGAAAATAGTGTTTGACAGTAAGTCACAAAATGAAAGTTTTGCAAGAGTTGCAGTTGCTGTATTCGTTGCACAGCTGGATCCAAATATGGAGGAACTGTCAGACATTAAAACAGCCGTCTCAGAGGCAGTAACAAACTCCATCATTCATGGTTACGACGGAAAACAAGGCAAAATAACACTTTCTTGCAAGATAGAGGAGAGAAAAATTACCATTGTAGTAGAAGATAATGGATGTGGTATGGAAGATATAGAAAAGGCGATGGAACCGCTGTATACAACAAAACCAGAATTAGAACGATCTGGTATGGGATTTGCATTTATGGAAGCATTTATGGACGACTTATCGGTTGTCTCAGAAGTTGGGAAAGGAACTAAAGTTACGATGATCAGAACCATTAAAGGCAGTGGCTTAAAGTCGTAAGAAGGAGGGTGGTTATGGATACGCTCGAATTAATAAAACGGTGTCAGGACGGTGATAAGGCAGCTAGAGAACAGCTTGTGACCGAAAATATCGGTCTTGTCTGGTCAATCGTCCGCAGATTTGCGAATCGTGGATATGAAATGGAAGATCTGTTTCAAGTAGGCAGCATTGGCTTAATCAAAGCAATTGATAAGTTTGATACCAGCTTTGAAGTGAAATTCTCAACCTATGCTGTTCCGATGATTACTGGTGAGATAAAACGTTTCCTAAGAGATGATGGCATGATTAAAGTAAGCCGTACGTTAAAGGAAACATCCTATAAGGCCAGAGTTGCAAAAGAGGCGTTAAGTATTGAGTTAGGGCGCGAACCAACAATCGAAGAAGTAAGTGAGAGAACCGATATTTCAGTTGAAAACATTGTAATGTCAATGGAAGCAGGTGCTGAAGTAGAATCCCTCTATAAAACCATTTACCAAGGGGACGGAAATGCAATTTATCTCATTGATAAATTAGAAGAATCCAAAGATGAGAATCAGAATATGGTGGACAGGCTGGCACTGTATGATATTTTGAATTCATTAGAAGAAAAAGACAGAAATATTATAAGACTCCGCTATTTCATGAACCGAACCCAGACGGATATTGCCAAAGAACTTGGCATATCCCAAGTACAGGTTTCTCGAATAGAAAAGAAAATTTTAAAAGCAATGCGAGAAAAACTGGCATAAATAGAATGAAAAAATTGGGATGTAAAATTTGTATAAGTTCGTACAAAATAATCCAAAATAGTAATTGTAAAGCATTAGTTAATTAGGCTAATGCTTTTTTCATTAGCTTAAAAGTAATACCATTACACTTTGGTTTTACAGGAGGAATGTACATGAAAAGTAAAGTATTCGTAGCGTTGCTTTCGATGGCACTCATTACAATCGTTTTAGTATGCTATTTTAACTATGATGGACCAAAAAATGTCATGTCAGGAGGAACCTTAGTATCAGCTCAGATGGACATATGAAGCAGCTCTATTTGTCGATTCCTCAACGCATTCAATTAGACTTCGATGAGGTACGGCTTGGAGATATTGCCCAAGTGATTGCGGATGACAAAGAACTTGCAGAAAAAGTAAAAAAGCTTGTTCTTTTTCAATTTGGGCAGAAGAAAATGGAGATTCGCGGTATTGTGGAGATTATTGAACTCATCACAAAAAAGTACGGGAATCTTAACATAGTAAATCTGGGTGAGACAGAATTCATTATTGAAAGAGTAGAACAAAAAAGACCAAACCAGTTTCTGGAATATGCGAAAGTTGCAGTGGTATGTGGTATCGTGTATATTGGTTCTGCATTTTCTGTTATGACATTCAATGAAGACGGCTGTGTCCGGGATTTACTGGATATGCTTTACTTATCCGTTATGGGTAAACCTCATGAAAAAGGTTCCGTGGTAGAAATAGCTTATAGTCTAGGTATCACATTAGGTATTCTTGTTTTTTACAACCACATATTCCGTAAAAAGAAGGCAAAAGATCCAACCCCAATTCAGGTGGAAATGCGCCAGTATGAGATGGATGTAAATGAAACGATAATTATTAATAATGACAGGGAAGGTGGTTCCTGATATGTGACTGAAATATATTTTCTTAGTTCTGTTATGCTTTGCATCCGGTTTGACTGTTGCAACCGGTATCTTCGCTTTTCTTGCAAAGCTTGGTGTGATCCCAAGGCTCATTGCAAGAACCAACACTGCAAAGCATACTGCATTATTTGAAAATGGAATTATTATTGGTGGAAGTCTTGGGAATATCTATTCTCTTTGGCAGTTTAAAATCCCAGTGGGAATGGCAGGACTTGTTCTTATCGCTTTGTTCTGCGGCATCTATATTGGGTGCCTTGCAATGGCGATTGCTGAAACATTAGATGTCATTCCTTATTTTATTAGTCGTTCGAAACTGAAAAAAGGAATCAGTGCATTAATTATTGCAATAGCATTAGGGAAAGGATGCGGGTCGCTCTTTCAGTTGTTTTTCCACTAGAAAGGGTTACCCACCTTATTATAAATAGTTAGGAAGGTGATAGTGTATGAGCGGAAAAAATGTGACAGCCCATGATGTCATGCAGGAAAAGAATGATAAGCTCAGAGATCAGAAATATAATGATTATGTTTCATCTGTTACACCAAAACATAGCTGGTTTTTAAATCTATGTAAGGCTTTTTTAGTAGGAGGAATTATCTGTGTCTTGGGACAAGCACTGGTATCATTTTATCAGTCTTGTGGATTCGATAAAGAGACAGCAGGACTTTACGAAGTTGTTACTCTTGTTTTGATAAGTGTCTTGCTAACTGGCTTCAACATTTATTCTCCTCTTGCAAAATGGGCAGGTGCAGGAACAGTTGTACCAATCACAGGATTTGCCAACTCGGTAGCCTCAGCTGCAATTGAATTTAAAACAGAAGGTCAGGTGTTTGGTATTGGATGTAAAATCTTTACCATCTGTGGACCTGTTATCTTATACGGTATTACATTCACTTGGTTTTTAGGCCTTATTTATTGGATTTTAAAAATTACAGGTATTGTATAGGAAGGAGGTGCCGAAATGAGTAAACAGAAAATGGTAGGAAAACAAAGTATTGCCTTTCAAAATCCTCCTGTTATTACAGGATATGCATCTATTGTAGGAAAGAAGGAAGGACAAGGTCCTTTAGGTTCCTATTTTGATGTAGTAGATAATGACGCATTGTTTGGTGGTGACAACTGGGAAGATGCCGAAAGCCGTCTTCAGAAAATGACAGCGGATCTGGCAATCAAAAAAGCGATGCTTGCACCAACGGATATTCGTTATATCTTTGCAGGTGATTTGTTAGGACAGTTAATTGCAACTTCATTTGGTATCGTGGATTTAGAAATACCGATGTTTGGTGTATACGGTGCTTGCTCCACTATGGGAGAATCCATGTCACTAGGTTCAATCCTAATAGATGGTGGTTATGCAGATCATGTGGTGGCAATGACATCCAGTCATAATGCCAGTGCGGAAAAACAGTTTCGTTTCCCATTGGAATATGGTACTCAAAGGCCATTAGCAGCCACGTGGACAGTTACAGGAAGTGGAGCAGTTGTTATCTCTAGTCCTGACAAAGCAGATGCAGTGAAAAAGGATGATGCCATTGTTCAAATCAAAGGTATTACAACAGGAAAGATTATGGACTATGGTGTGAAGGATTCCATGAATATGGGAGCCTGCATGGCACCAGCAGCCTGTGATGTTATCTCTCAGAACCTGACAGACTTCAAATTGTCTCCAGCATACTATGATAAGATTATTACAGGTGACTTAGGATATATCGGTCAGAAAATTTTAATTGATCTGCTGATGGAAAAAGGATTTGATATTTCACATAACCATATGGATTGTGGAATTGAGATATATAATGCAGACACACAGGATACTCATGCTGGTGGAAGTGGCTGTGGCTGTAGTGCTTCAACGCTTTGTGGATATATTATGAATAAGTTAAAGACAAAGGAATGGAAGCGAGTTCTGTTTGTTCCAACAGGTGCGTTGCTCTCTACGGTAAGTTTTAACGAAGGAAACTCTGTTCCTGGTATTGCACATGGCGTCATGCTAGAAGTGAAAGCATAGCAGAAACTTAAGAATGGAGGTTAATCATGGATTATGTAAAAGCATTTATTATTGGCGGTTTAATCTGTGCGGCAGTACAGATTTTTATGGACAATACAAAACTAATGCCTGGACGTATTATGGTTATTTTAGTTTGTCTAGGTGCATTACTAGGTGCAATTGGTATTTACGAACCTTTTGCAGAGTGGGCAGGTGCGGGAGCGACTGTACCACTTTGTGGGTTTGGCAGTACGCTGTTTAAAGGTGTAAAGGAAGCTGTAGATGCCAATGGATTTATTGGGATATTTAAAGGCGGATTTACACGAAGTGCGGTCGGTGTGTCGTCGGCGCTGGTGTTTAGTTATTTGGCGTCTTGGGTGTTTAAGTCGAAGATGCAGTAAGGGGTGCCACACAAAATCTATCTCCCTGCATGCCACACAAAATCTAACTCCCTGTTTAGTTGCAGCCCTGCGTTTTACTTTGGCAGGATGTAATTTTGTTGGGGCTGGCTGCAAATGCGCGAATCGTTAGGTTTTGTGTGGCGGTTTTTTGGGCAGACGTTAGGCTTTGTATGGTAAAAATCATATGAAAGAGATAGAGAATATGGTGAAAAAGTATGATTCTAGAATTGCATTATCCGAAATTGAATTATATGAGATATTTGAAATTGAGAATGGAGCTGGAATTCTAAAGAGATATTTTGATGAAATTCAACTGGCAATGCATGAGGATTCTTTATTGGTAAGCAGGTACGAGCAGTTATAGGACTATATTGCGTCCGTGTTATGGAAAACTAAAGATGCATACAAATCGGGGAAAAGGTTTCTTTATGTTTCAACGGATGAGGTGTACGGTGAGTTTTTTATAGAAGAAACGCTAGTAGAACCAGGGAATCCTTATTCAGCTAGTAAGGCAGGGGCGAAAATGCTAGTTAAGGCTTTCGGAAAAACATATGGCATGCCTTCCCATGATGCAGATTTGATAAAGCACTTCAGTAATGGATTGTATTTACAGTGATTTGGGTGCTGCTTTTAATCATGCTATGGGAATGTTGTTTATCATGCTAATTTTCTATTTATATGATAAGATAGATTTGAAGAGTAAAGCAAAATTAACTGATTTTCTAGAGGATTTGCTTGACATTCATAAAGAAAAAAATATAATATTTATTCTGAATTATTCATGGAACCGTTTTCGTAATGAAGTTTGCACCATGAATCTTGAAAAAATGATCCATGCAGCTTGAACTAATCATTTGAGTCTAAAAAAGGGTATAAAATCCCTGTTGAAAGATTTTGAGTAGTTATCCAGCTGTCAAGGTTCGTTAATAGTTGTTATTCCAGCTGTATCTGTAGCTTACTGATATTGGAAAGGGTTTCATAGAACTCATCTTTATAAGGACAGCTGCTACACAGCTTGAATGTTAATATCTTGCTGAATGAATTACTTTTGCAGCAATCTTCAGCAGTTTTAAACGGACGGTATTTATGCGTTGTTTTCGCATATTTGCTGATAACGCCAATCGTCTAAACCAATTAAATGGGTTATAAGCAAGTGCATGTATCTGAAGCCTGTTGGCATTTACAATCCTTGTATGACTGCTTACAGAAACAAAATCAAAGTCAGCTTTACTCTCTTTGATGAAGTTCTCCATCAGCCTTCTTTTACAGTAGAACCTGATTAGGTATTCGGGTGATGAATCCATGTTTGTCACAATAAAGGTGTACATGTAAGTCATCTGATTCTCAGGCTTTTCTACTTTGCAGACAACGCGTCTTGCGTAAGGCCATGTTCCAGCCGGATACATGAATTCGCCATAAGTAGTAGCATAATCAACCTTGTTTTCTTTGGTGATTTCATCCAGTTCATCAACCAGATACGTTGCTTTTTCACGGAGAATGCCGTTCTCCTTTAGTCAGATGACATAACCGGTGCCGTTTTCTTCGCACTGTTTGTAAAGTTCCGGGGTGGAAAATCCACTGTCACCTCGAAGCAAGAGTTTGATAGATGAATAATCCTCCCGATATTCGTTAAGGATTGGCTGAAGGAAATCTACCATGCCCGTGCAGGAATATTGAGTTCCATCACGAAGTTGTATCTTGATAAGATCTCCGGTTATTTCATCATAGCAGACAAGTGGATGATATCCATTTGCTTGATAATGGAAGTTAAATGCTCAGCCTTCCTGTTTGCCATAAGTATCAAGAAGTGTTGAATCCAGATCAAGAATAATGGCTTCCGGCATCTGGATGCTATAGATTTTCTTTCTAAGGCTTTTGCCTATCGAGAGGAATTACACCAGGGAATCTTCGTCCATTCGATTATGGAATCTTGAAATAGTCGGTTGAGATGCCAATGCATCTTTATTAAGCACTGCTTTGAACACAGGATCATTTGTAAGTTCATCCGAAGTATCATCTTCAAAATAACCTGCAATGATCATATATATAATCGGAAGGAGATTTTCCTTGTCAGTGTGATATCTGAATAATGCAGAATCATTGGTCTTAAATGAGTGACTTAAAAGTCTGTCAATGCCAAGTTTGCTTACGAATTCTTTGATAAGAAGTAAGCCTGCATCGGAGGATAAATCGCCTCCATCAAAATTAATTTTAATCTGTCTATTGCTTTCTAAAGCTAAGGTGTTTACAATATTCATAAAGGGCTCCTTTGTTGTGTTTTGTTAAGACTTTGAACACCTTAATTTTACCACAAATGGATGCTTTTTTTTAATTCACTTGATCGGTGAAATGCAATATTCAGTTAAAATACAGTAACAATGTGGCTTTTAGCCACATTCACAGCGAAGCTGTGAATAATCTAGGATTATGATGGTGTGTTAGTGAGTGGAGTAGAGTGTAAAGAAATGGATTCTGGCAAGTTTCAAATATATTGGTAATTCGTGAAATAACTAAGATATAGACAAATATTGTGCTTAATGGTATAATGATTATATTAATTGTTTTTTTATAGAAGAGAGGATGTGAGAATATGAGTGATTTGAATAAATCATTAGATCTTGACAATGCAATCGCAAATGTTGATGAACAGGTTAAGAAAGGAAACTTTGCTAGAGTATTAAATGGTTCTGCTTCTGTAATTTGGGCATATGGTGCAGGAGATAGAGCAGAAACAAACAATAATGAAATGTAATTACTGCACGATTCATACATAACGTTGCCAAACATTTTATTTAAGCACACAGCGAGAATACGCTGTGTGCTTAATCTTTGAATGGAAGGAATACTTATATGATTACAAATAACATTGAATATATACCAGAAAACTGTTTACTGGAATTAGGTTTTAAATGTAACTTGAATTGTAAACATTGTGGTTCAAGTCTAAATGGATATAAGGAAGTTCGTAAAGGAAGAACCCTTACAAAAAATGAGGTTTTTCAATTTATTGATGAATTGAAGTCGTTAGGAGGAAAACGGTTAGGACTGGTTGGCGGAGAACCGCTTTTGTGTGAATACTGGGAAGAAGTCGCAAGATATGCAAGCGAGAGAGAATTTCAGCTATCTATGATATCAAATGGGATGCTGATTGATGATAATACTGCAAAACGGATAAAAGAAGCAGGAATTACGTTAGTTGCTTTATCTCTTGATGGTGATAGGGAATTCCACAATGAGCTTAGAGGAAATGAGAAGGCTTATGATAAAGTAATAGGTGCGATTTCTTTATTAAAAAAGCAGAATGTCCAAGTTAATATAATTACTACCATAATGAACGATAATTTAAAACTTTTACCGGCAGTAGAGAAAATATTAGGAAAAGAAAAAATTGGATTTTGGCAGCTTCAGCTTGGAATTCCCATGGGCAAACTGAAAGAGAACAAAGAAAAGGTTATAAAACCAAACCAGCTGAAAGAGATTGAATCCTTTATTTTAAGTGCCAAGGAAAGAAAACTGGTGGAAATAACAGTGGCGGATTCCATCGGGTATTGTTCAAAGAGCGAGCTTTCGCTGAGAAATAACGTAAGTACAGATGGAAACAGATTTTTCTATGGCTGTATGGCAGGTATACGTGGTGTATCAATGGAATCTAATGGAAATATAAAAGGATGTCTGTCTTTGCAGGATGATACATTTATTGAAGGAAATTATCTCGAAAGCAGTTTATCTGAAATATGGAATTCTAAAAATGCATTTTCATATAATAGAAAGTTTAACGTAGAGAAACTTGAAGAGAACTGTAAGGGGTGCAAGTATGGCGAGGTATGCCGAGCAGGATGTACAACCCTTGCATTTAATACAAGTGGTTCTGTAAACATGAATGAGTATTGTCTGCATCAACTAGAGGAAAAGGAACAATGATTCATTTAATTTCGTTGCCAATGGCGGATTTAACAGCACCGCCACTTGGAATTGCACAATTAAAAGGTTACCTTTCAGATAAGGATTCCCAGAAAGTTAAATTATTTGATGCAGGGCTGGATTTTTTTTATGATTGTATCAGTCAAGAAAAACTGAATAAAAGTTATGAGTATTTAGCTGGTTTTTTGGAAGATAAAAGTAATTTTGAAAAGGAACCTGATAAATACCGGTTTTTTTTTGAATGTAGGATAGATGCAGAATACGTAAAAGCTAATGTAGTAGATGCTGTCGAGAAGCTGAAACAGCGTAGTACATATAAAGAATGGGAATCATATAGAAAAAATGTATCAATTATTGAGCATGCACTAAAGTTATTCAGTATTCCATATTATCCGACAGTAGTCGCATACCAAAAGATAGTGTTTCCAGGAAGCGAGTATAGTTTTTCTGATGTAACAACATTATCAGCAGATAGAAGATATAATCCATTGTGTTCTTTTTTTGAAGAAAACATTCAAAAGTATATTTCAGACAGAACAAGTTATGTTGGAATTTCAATAAGTTATTCTCAGCAGCTAATAGCAGCATTTGCACTGGCTAATGTTATCAGGATGCAAAGCAAACAGATAAAGATTGTGGCAGGTGGTTCATTCTTCTCATCTTTTCGTAGTGAACCTGAAAAATACGATTTATTAACGGGTTATTTTGACGCTGTTATACCCGATGAAGGTGAAGAAGTGTGGAGTCAGATTGCAAAAAAAGGAACTATGGAAAATATTGCAGGTTGCTGGATAAAAAAAGGGAAACATTTTATAGACTCTGGCAGAAAGACAAAGAAAATAATCAGAAAATGCCCTGATTTTGATGATTTTGATTTAGACAGATACCTGACGTATAAGAGGGTATTGCCATATGCATTATCTTCTGGATGCTATTGGGGAAAATGTACGTTTTGTTCGTACCATGCCTATAAGAGTCAATGCATAGAACGGAGACCTTTTCATGAGATGCATAAAAACGTTATTAAAGATTTAAAACTGCTCAATAGAAAGTATAAAGCGGATTGTTTTTTCTTTGTGGATGAAGCGATACCTCCAATAGTGGCATATCATCTGGCGAAAGAAATACAGGAAAAGCAATATGGATTTCACTGGTTTGGGGAAATGAGGTTTGAACAGATTATCAAAGAAGACAGATTTGCATGTTACTTGAAACAAGGTGGCTGCGAGCTTGTTTTATGGGGGTTGGAGTCAGGTAATGATCGTGTTTTGCGGATCATGAAGAAGGGAACTACAAGAACTTTAATCCAGGAAATACTTCAGAATTTCAGGAAAGCTCAGATTCGTTCTATGCCAATGTTTTTTGTCGGTTTCCCAACAGAGACAGAAGAAGAGGCAAATGACACCATAAGGCTATTAAAAGAGAATAAGAAAAATATCCAGTATTTAGGTGCTGGAGCGTTTATGCTTTTAAAGGGATGTCCTGTACATAAGAATCCATCAGAGTATTTCATTCACATTAAGCCAGCAAAAGCACTTCTTAGTTACTTCGATCATTTTGAACCAGAGAAAGGAATGGGAGAACAGAAAGCAGAGGTGCTTTTGAACGAAATTTATCAGGATCATGATTTAAAACAGTTTTTCTCTAACCGTGTATTGTCATGGAATCATCTGGTGCAGCTTCCAATTGAAATGTGTATGAAAACAAATAATAATAGGTTTGATGAAAAAAAGATTTTTAGACTTGCAAACGATTGTACGATTTTTATGTCTCAATATAACTGGTTCAGAAACAGTCTGGATGAGAAAGAACATTGTTATATTTATAATTCTACGAAAGAAGAGATATATGAGATATCCTCGGATGCAAGAGATTACATTCTGGCATTAGACACAGTTACACCATTGAAAGAGATGGGGATACAGACTGGATTATATAATACATTTAAATTCCTTTTTGCAGAAGGAATTCTGGTGGCAGATTCAAAACTTAGCAGAAGAAAAAAACTTGGAATCCAGTACGAAACAGAGAACGATGGGATCAAAGTAACAAAGGTATGCAAAGCTGAGTCTAATTTAAAAGAAGGAGATATAATTAGCCAGATTGAATCCGTAAGGATAAAAGACTCTGGTTCAATTCAGAAAATAATCCGTCAAAGCGTAAGGAAAGATTCAGTTTCGATTAATATTGTCAGAACAAACCATAAGATGAGCATAGAGGAATCTTTAATAGAAATTCCGTATGAATATGTAGAAGGATATATTACAGAATATTCTGAAATAGAATTTGAAAATAATTATTTTCGCACAATATGGACAAGAAACTCCAATATTGCAAATACAAAGAAAGCTCTTGTGTTTATTCAGGGAATTGAATGTTCATCAATAGATTTTCAAGAACATCCAAATGATGTGTATAAGAAACTGATATATGGAATGAGTGACATGATTTTTGAAGTTGTCAGACTGGACTTATATGGTAATGGAGACAGTCAAGGAAGAGATTGCCAAGAATACTCATTTTTCGAAATTGTTGATTTGTACAGGGAATTAGTAAAACAGCTGTCGGATGAAGGGTATTCGGTATATCTTTGGGGATATAGTATTGGAGGAATTATCTCTTCATTAATCGCACAGAAAATGCAGGATGAGGTAAAGGGGATCGTTATTTTTGATACAGTTTATCCAGATCTGTTTACTTATCTGATAAAGAATCAATTACGTCAGCAAAGATTACAAGGATTAAGTATTGAGAAAATAAAGACAAGCATTAAGGAGTATGAAAGCATTCTATACAAGTTATTAGAAGAAAAGCTTACCGTACAACAGATACTTCAACAAAACAAGGAAGATATTTCATATTTTGATTCGGAAGATATGTTCATGGGGCATGTGTATCAATATGCACAGGAACTGTATGACGTTGATTTTGAAGCTAGTCTGTCAGAGTTAAGTGTACCGGTTCTTATGCTTGCTGGAACACAAGATTATTTAATTGATTTTGATGCTCATAAGAATGTATACAACAAGATAAAAGAAAAAGCAAAAGTGAAATTTGTGGAATTGCAAGTGAATCATTGGTTTGAAAAAGACAATGTTTTTTCGGAACAAGCATTACGCAAAGTAAATGAAGAAATGAAAAAAATGTTTGAAGATGAGGACGAGGAATATGAATAAATCTTTTTATAAAGTCTGGTTTGCAAGAATGATTTCGATTTTAGGGAGCAGCCTTACTACATTTGGAGTTAGTGTATGGGTATTTGAGAAGACGGGAAAAGCAACACCAATGGCTATTGTACTGCTATGTACTATTTTACCTGCGATTCTGTTTGCACCGTTAAGCGGAATGATATGTGACCGTTATAATAGAAAGAAAATAATTATTATCGCAGACTCCTTTGCAGCATTTACGACCTTAATGCTGTTTGCGTATTTGGTATTGGGAAGATATAATCTGGGAGTTATTTGTATATTCAATTTTCTGAATTCTACGGCGAATCTGTTTGATAACAATGCGTATCAGGCATCTCTATCAACTTTAGTTGAGGAAAAATTTCTTAAGAAAGCGAACGGTATGAATCAGATTATTGATTCTATTGGTAGTATTATTGCTCCTGTCTGTGCAGGATTTTTGTATTATCCGATGGGATTAAGAGGACTTCTTGTTATAGATTTGATGAGTTTTATTGTGGCGATGCTTTTATTTAGCTGTATTCCAGCACATAACTTCTATGATGAAGGCAGCTTAAGGCAAGCAAAAGAGAAGAAAAATACACACATGCATTCTGGATTTCTCTTCATTTTTAAGCAGAGAGGATTAACATTGCTTCTGTGTTTCTTCGCCATATTCAATTTTCTAATGAATATAGCTTCTTCATTAACAGAGCCTCTTGCGTTATCCATTTCAGGAAGTGTGGGTATGGGAATGGTACAGATGGCAGCAGGTATTGGCATTTTTCTTGGCAGTATCTATGTTACGAAGCGTGATATAAAACTTACATATAGTTCTGCAATTTTTTGTTCCGCATGTGTGGCAGGTTTGGCATTACTGATTACAGGAATGGGTAATTATGTTATTTATATGATAATAGGACAGTTTTTGCTTCTGTTTGTTACCCCTATTGTAAATACAATGGCGGGAACATTATGGATTATCAAAACACCAACGGAACTGCAGGGAAGAGTGTATGCGGCACGGAGTATGGTATCTAAGTGCATTGTGCCAGTAGCATATTTTATAATTGGTCCAGTAACGGATCATCTGGTGCCAAGATTTTTGAAATCAGAACATGCGTTGGCTATTATGCTTCGAAATGTTCTGGGCAGAGAGAATCTGAATTTCAGATGTATGTATTTGCTGGCTGGTTTTATAGCAATTATATGTGCTTTATTATTCTTTTCACGGTCTAGCCTTAGAAATCTAGGCAAAGAGGAGTAATATCTAGAACAGGTATCGGTTTTGAATGAGGTTTGCACCGCTAAACCTCGTTCTTTTCTTTTGCGTGAGATTCTAGTTAAACCAATCCTATACACCCCCACCCATATGCTATAATGTCACCAGTGCATTTTACATGCAACAAATTCAAAAGAAAATGGAGAGCAGAATGAGAATTAAAGTAGCCACCAAATACAATGGCCTTAATGATGCCTTGGAAATGATGAAACCAGTAGTCGCTGAAAATACCATTATCATTTCCGTACTAAATGGTATTTCCAGTGAAGAGATGATTGCAGAAAAAATTGGTGACAAAAATTTAGTATACTGTATAGCACTTGGGATGGATGCCATGCGTGAAAGGACTGATTTACAGTATGCCAGCAAAGGGAAAGTACAGATTGGCATTGTAAAAGAAGAACAAAGGCCTGCACTAGAAGCGGTAAAAGAATTTTTGGATTATGTTGGGCTTGCCTATGAAGAAAAAGAAGATATTAAGAGGGCTTTATGGGGAAAACTGATTATGAACGTTGGGATTAACCAGACTTGTACCGTGTATGAAGCCTGCTATAAAGAAGTTCTGGAAAATGAAGAACGTTTTAGGATGCTATCAGGTGCAATGCACGAAGTAATGGCAGTGGCTGAAAAGGAAGGAATTCATTTTACAGAAGAAGATTATGAAAGCTATATTGCACTTATGAGAACTCTTCAACCTAATGGATATCCATCCATGAGACAGGATGCAGTGGCAAAGAGAAAATCAGAGGTAGAATTATTTGCAGGGACAATCGTCCGTGTCGGAAAGAAACATGGTGTGCCAGTGCCAGTAAACCAGTTTTATTATGATAAAATTCTGGAGATGGAATCAAACTATTAAATTTTTTTCTTTACATTTCACGAAAACAATTATGTAGTAAATAGCGGATGGTATTTCGACCTGAAAACCATACCTAGAATACATGCAATTACATACATCATTCACTTTTTTCCTAGAAAAAGTAAAGAGACATGTAACAGTGCTTTTATACCAAGAATGGAGGAGTGTACTATGAAACAGACAGTA
>CALFNR010000126.1:0-67095 GCA_937903005.1 uncultured Lachnoclostridium sp.
CGGAATAGAGAAGAAAGTAAAGAGGAAGAAGCCATGGAGGGCACTTCCTCTTTTTAAGTCAAAACAAAACATCTTTTAGTAAACTTCTAACATTGACATTTTTCAAGAAACGTGTAACCTTAATGGAGATAACCAATTTGGAAAGGATGATAAGGTGAAAATTTTAAAGCAGTTTTTAGTGATTTTGTTGATTTCTTTTATTGGAGAAATATTAAATCTTGTATTGCCACTACCGATCCCTGCAAGCATTTACGGTATGACAATACTGTTTCTAGGACTTGTAAGTGGTCTTATTAAATTGGATGATGTGAAAGAGGCAGGCAAGTTTTTGATTGAAATTATGCCAGTTATGTTTATTCCGGCAGGGGTTGGATTGATGTCCTCATTTGGAGTGCTTAAGCCAATGCTGTTACCGGTAAGTGTCATAACTATAGTTGTTTTAGTGGCAGTGATGGCAGTGAGTGGAAAAGTGTCTCAAGCAGTTATACTTCGTACAAATGGGAAAACGGAGGAAGAGTCATGAATGAATTGATAGAATCATCTGTTTTTGCAGGAGTGACCATTAGCTTGTTTGCATACATGTTTGGTATGTATCTTAAGAAAAAGCTTAGAAGTGCTATATGGAACCCGCTACTAATATCCATTATAGTAACGATAGGAATTCTTCTCGTGGCTCATATTGATTATGATACATACAATAGTGGAGCAAAATATTTGAGCTGGTTTTTGACACCAGCGACTGTATGCTTAGCCATACCCTTATATGAACAGTTAGAACTATTAAAGAAAAACTGGAAAGCTGTCATTGCAGGAATACTGTCAGGAGTATTAACGAGTCTTACTACAATTCTTGTGTTATGTATTATGTTTCGATTAGGGCACAAAGAATATGTTACATTGCTTCCAAAATCAATTACAACTGCAATTGGAATGGGGGTATCCGAAGAGTTGGGTGGATACGTCACCATAACAGTAGCTGTAATTGTAATAACAGGAGTGCTTGGCAATATGCTGGCGCAAACAGTATGTAAACTATTCCGTATAACAGAACCGATTGCAAAAGGAGTCGCTATTGGTGCATCCTCACATGCCATCGGAACGGCAAAAGCAATGGAAATGGGAGAAGTGGAAGGGGCAATGAGCAGCTTGTCAATCGCGGTAACAGGAATCATAACAGTATTTGGTGCATCTGTCTTTGCAAGATTTTTTTAAGGAAGATCTTATCGAATGAAAAACGATAATAGTAGGGAGAAAAATAGATGAAAGAAAAAAAAGCAGTAGAGATAATAGGTGGCAGTGATGGACCAACAGCCGTATTCATAGCAGGAAAGAGCAAAGAAAAGAATCCAGTAAAGCGAGTAAAAAATTGGGCTGGCAATAAAAAGTACCAGCATAATCGAAAGAAAGCAGGCAAAAAGGTGATTGCCGATCCGCATACACTGGAGGAAACAGGAACCTATATCAAAGAGCAATATAAGGGTGTAGAGGTTGACAAGAATACCGAACTCTATCAAGAAAAATATAGGGAAATCCGCTCCTCATTAATTCTTCAGCATAGACCTGACTTGACAGGAGGTCCATTAAAGAACCTTCGTCCAGAGAATGTAGAAGATGAGAAAGCCGTTTTAAAATGGATGGCACTTATAACAGAACGTCAGGAAAATGCTAATAAGGTGCCAGAAGAAGCATTTTCTATTGAATATCATTTATATGAAATCAAAGGGAAGAACGTGGAAGAATTTTTTATAGAGATAGAATATCAATATGAAGTATTATCTATGGCCTATTCGGGAGATACTAAATGGGGTGATACGATATGTAAGGATATTTATTCCTATTATGGAGTGACAGAAGAGGATATCAAAAACAAGACGAAACGTTATCAAACGTTATTAACTATATTAGCAACTTAACTAAAAAAATTAACTAAGAAAGGACATTGGTTTATTGGATTGACAGAGCGAAACGTGTCCCCTATAATTGAAATAAAATTTAATTCGGAAAGGAAGAAAAGAATGAAATTTAGTGAAATGGAATACCAGCGACTGGATTTAGATGTCCTTCGCCAAAAAGCAAATACAATAATAGAAGAATTTGAAACAGCACAATCAGGAGCAGCACAATTTGAGGTACATAAGAAATATTATGCACTGAAGGATGAGGTTGCAACTACAGTTATCATTGCTAGAATCAGACATGATATTGATACCGCTGATGAATTTTACAATCAGGAAAATAATTATTATGATGAGATTCTTCCAGAAATTCAGAATCTTGAAATGATGTATCTTCGTAAAGTGTATGAATCCCCATATCGAGATTATTTAGAAGAAAAGATAGGGAAAGTTGCATTTGCCAATATGGATGTAAGATTACACGCAATTGATGAGAAAATTTTGCCTCTTATGAAGCAGGAAAATGCGTTGACTTCCCAATATGATAATTTAATTGCAAGTGCAAAAATTGACTGGGATGGAGAGGTACTGAACCTGTCTCTTCTTCGCAAGTATTTAACAAGTAATGACAGAGAGGTACGTGCAAGCTTACGAAAAATATACACAGTTCTTCGTTGAAAATGGAGATGAGTTAGATCGTATCTATGATGAACTGGTAAAGAATCGTACAGAACAGGCAAGAATGCTTGGATATGATAATTACCTTGAATTAGGGTATAACCGCCAGCTTCGTAATTGTTATCGACAAAAAGAAGTGGAAGCATTCCGCGACCAGATCAAGAAATACTATGTGCCATTTGCAACAAAACTTCATGAAAAACGTAGACAAAGATTAGGCTTAGAACAATTATCCTACATTGATAATGATGTATTTTTCCTTAATGGAAATCCAGCACCGATTGGTACACCAGAAGAGATTATGGAAAATGGCAAGAAAATGTACCATGAACTTTCCAAGGAGACAAAAGAGTTTATTGACTTTATGATGGATAATGAATTATTTGATGTTCTTGGAAGAAAGACCAAAAAGGCCGGTGGTTACATGGATTTTTTACCTAAGTATAATGCGCCTTTTGTATTTGCTAATTTCAATGGTACGGATGGAGATATTGATGTTATCACACATGAGATGGGACATGCACTTCAAGGATATATTTCAGGCAAGGATCCAATTCGTGAACATGCTGACATTACAATGGAAACAGCTGAAACACATTCTATGTCTATGGAGTTCTTTACAGAACCTTGGATGAATCTGTTCTTTGACGATAAGACAGAGGAATATGTAGAATCTCATTTTGAAAGTGCTGCCATCTTTATTCCATACGGATGTATGGTAGACGAATTCCAGCATCGCGTGTATGAGAATCCAGAGATGACACCAGCGGAGCGTCATGGGGTATGGAAGGAACTTGAAAAGGTTTACCGTCCGCATTTAAGTTATGAAGGAAACCCTTATTTTGAAAAGGGTGGATTCTGGCAAAAACAGCTTCATATTTATGATTACCCATTGTATTATATTGATTATTGTATCGCACAGATTTGTGCGTTCCAATATAAAATCTGGATGGATGAAAATTATCAGGAAGCTTGGGAGAGTTATCTGCACTTATGTGAGTTATCGGCAAGCGACTTCTTTATGAACTTGTTAGAGGAAGTTGGTCTTGACAATCCATTTGAAGATGGCTGCGTGGAAAGAATCGTTAAGAAACTGGAAGAAAAACTGAATTAATAGGTAGGACATCATGGAAACACTTTCTTTACTGTTTATTTTAATGAAAAGACTAATGTAAGGGGAGTGTTTCTTTTTTTACTAAAAAGTTCATAAATGCTAAATTAATCTGAAGATACTCAATTTGAATACAGGAGAACAAAGGTTAGCATTGGACGCAGCAAAATTGTATGCAAAGCAAAAGGATATTAAAATGTATACGAGGATCAAAACATAACTGTCGCTATGTTACTAAAAATAAGATATAATAATTCATAGGATTATGCAGCATCTAAAATCAACTTTCTAAGAGGTGATTCAGATGGCAAAAAGTAGAGGGTAAGTATGAAGATATTATATGAAAACGAAGGAAACTGGTACAAAGGAAATTTACATATGCACACGACAGTGTCAGATGGCAAGGTTTCACCAGAGCAAGCAATTCAGAAATACAAAGAAGCAGGTTATGACTTTCTTTCTCTATCTGACCATTGGGTGGAAAGCGAGAATACGTATGAGAATGGAATGCTTTTATTAAGTGGATGTGAGTGGGATACTGGTGATATGGTCCATACTCCTATTTATCATATCCTTGGAATTGGTATGGATAAGAAGACAGGACTTAAAATGGATAATACGAGACCGCCTCAGAAAATAATTGATACAATTATCAATGCCGGCGGCATTGCCATACTAGCTCATCCTGCATGGTCATTGACTGAACCAAGTGAGGTCATGGAACTGAATGGACTTGCAGGTGCTGAAATTTATAATACCGTATCCAATGTTCCATTTAACAATGGCAGAAGGGCAGATTCTAGTTTGTATTTTGATTTGTGGGCATCCAAAGGGAAATATTTGCAGTGTTTTGCTGGAGATGATAGCCATTGGTATCAAGGGGAAGAAGCTCAGTCGTTCATTATGGTAAAGGCAAAAGAATGTACGCGCGAGGGAATATTAGATGCTCTAAAAGAAGGAAATTTTTATGCAAGCCAGGGACCATTATTTGATTCAATCAAAGTGGAAGATGGCAAGGTGTTCGTTACGTGTTCAGGAGCAGAACGAATTGTATTTTACAGCAATACTGTATGGTGTAGTGACAGAAGTCAAATGATGAAAGATAACGGTGCAGTGTATGAAATTAAATCTACCGACAAGTACGTAAGAGTTGAATTAATTGATGAAAAGGGAAAAATGGCTTGGAGTGCACCCTTTTCTGTATAAAAAGCCCTTGACTCTCTCATTGCGTCATAGTTTATACTAAGTTTCGAGGTCAAGAAGACAAATACGATGCCAATCGGATTTCTGTCTTAAAGGACATTGTAGTATTAAAGAAAACTCCAGAGAGATATGTTGCATCTGTTAGACAAATGAAGTAAATATGGCAATTGTCAACTGGATTAAAGAGAATGGATATGAATTTGCAGGACCGATGTTTAATATTTATTATGCGAGTCCAGCAACGACACAAAATGAAGACGAGTTTGTGACGGAAGTTTGTTATCCGATAAAATAACGTTTTGGAGGGAAACAGCTAGATGATTTATACAGTTACTTTAAATCCATCCCTTGACTATGTAGTGGAAATGGATGAGATGAAACCAGGTGCTACGAATCGTTCAAAAAGTGAACATATGCTTCCTGGAGGAAAGGGTATCAATGTTTCGATTGTGCTTAAAAATCTAGGAGTGCCAAGTGTAGCATTAGGATTTATTGCAGGGTTTACTGGTGATGAAATTGCGAAGAATGTTTCTGACTTAGGATGTAAAACAGACTTCATCCAATTAGAAAAAGGCATGTCTCGTATTAATGTAAAATTAAAAGCAGATGATGAAACAGAAATTAACTGTGTTGGCCCATGCATTTCCAAAGCAGAAGTAGAAAAGCTTTATGCGCAGTTAGATAAGTTAGAAGAAGGCGATGTTCTAGTACTTGCTGGAAGTATTCCAAGCTCAGTATCAGATTCCATCTATCAGGACATCATGACAAGACTCTCGAATAAGAAGGTCATGGTGATTGTAGATGCAACGAAAGACTTATTATGTAACGTATTAGAAAAACGTCCATTTTTAATCAAGCCAAACAATCATGAATTAGGGGAGATTTTTGGTGTAGAGTTAAAGACCAATGAAGAGATTATAAACTATGGCAAAAAGCTTCAGAAAAGAGGAGCAAGAAACGTTCTTATTTCCATGGCTGGAGATGGCGCAATTTTCTTAGGTGAGGATGGCAGTGTATATGAAAGTGAAGCACCAAAAGGAAAAGTAATCAATTCCGTTGGGGCAGGGGATTCCATGGTGGCTGGATTTCTAGCTGGATATTTAGATAAGAAAGATTATAAGCATGCATTCAAAATGGGTATTGCAGCAGGCAGTGCAAGTGCATTTTCTAAAGAGTTAGCAACAAAGGAAGAGATAGAGACAATTTATTTTTCTACTTGGTAACAACTTTGCTACAACTAAAGAGTAAACTATCCTTACTTATTATATGGGTAGGTTATGAATGGAACAGAATTAAAAGAAGATTACGATCCATTTCTAATGTTTGATGTGGAGGCAATCGACCAAGAAGAACGTTTTGCATCATTTAGAGATAATAAAAATAGATTTATCACAATTTTTGACCAGAAAGAACGTGGAATTACAATGGAGGATAACGGTAAGATTTCCTTAATTACAGTTATGAAAAATGATAAGGTTATGAGTGGTGAAGCAAAATAAGGTTGACAGAGTGTCTTTCGGATTTGAGAAAAAAGATGGTCACGAGCTTAATTCGGGGAAAGCAATTCATAGAAAATGAAAAAGAAAATGTAAGCAAGCAGGACTGCGTGCTAAATGCAGCAAAACGCCTTTTGGCAAAAATCAAAAAAGATTATCCGAGACTTCCAATCTGTATACAGGGAGATGCCTTGTATGCTGCAGAACCGCTCATGAAACTTTGCAAGAAAAAATACCATTGGGAGTACCTGTTTACACAGAAAAGCACAAGACAGAAAAACTGGATGAAGGGTTCAATAACCAGAAGAATGGTTTATACCGTATTGAACATCTCAACAGTAAAAAAATGCAATGAAAAACCATTATCTGCTGACACAGATTTCGGATATTCTGATGCAGATTTATCTGGCGTGGAATCCATATATAAAGGAGCTAAAACAGACAATAAAAAATACATCTTCAAGGCTACTGGAAAGTTTTCGAACAATAACAGTAACGGAAGAAGATGTATCCTACATTTTCAGATACACAACAGTGTATCTAGAATAACAAGATTATTTTAGCACAGGTGATGGTTGAATGGAAGAGGAAATAACAGAATATTTATAAAAAATTTCAGAAAATTGGGCCAACACAGCTATAAGATGTGCATAACTAAGCAAATTAATTTGAAAAAGGTAGATAATTGTTAAAATCATGAAAAGGAGATGGAGGGAACGAAAAGAATCAAATTTATTCCTCACCGCTGACCTTTGTAGATAAAACTTGACATTGTTCAATGCTATTGTTATAATAATAAGGCTTATTAATCTGACATCAATTAAGGTAAGACAATGCTAATAAAGTTTGTGCAAAAAACAAACTAATCATTAAAATCCAATAATTATGAATACTACAAGATAAGAAAATAATGTAAGCACATACATATGTAGTTAGGGAGTGAAAAATTGAATAATTGCAGAATTGTTATTACTGGAATGGGAGTAATTTCTCCAATTGGTGAGGGGATTTCGAATTTCTGGGAAGCGGTGCTTTCTGGAAAGTCTGGAATCAGAGAAGTTCAGGCTTTTGATACAGCACGTTTTAGAACACATAATGGTGCTGAAGTAATTAATTTTGATGTGAAAAATTATTTAAATTGTCCTTCAGTAGAGAAAATGGGACGAGCATCACAGTTTGCAATAGCTGCAACAAAATCAGCAATAGAAGATGCAAATATTGATCCAGAAATGATTAGAAAGAGTAATATCGGAGTTTCTTTAGGAACGACAATGGGTGAAATTCAAGAAGAAGAAAAAGTCAGCAAAATATGGGTAGAGTCTGGCGTAGATAAAGTGCCAGCTAATCATTTCTTACAATATCCATGTGGAAATATTCCAAGGAATGTTGCAGCTGTTTTTGGTTTGCATGGTCCAAACCTTATGGTGCCGACGGCTTGTGCTTCTGGAAATTATGCAATCGGTTATGCCTTTGATATGTTAAAAGAGGGAAAAGCTGATTTTATGATTGCAGGAGGAGTTGACCCATTTTCAAGGGTGGCATTTACAGGATTTAATAGATTATTGTCGGTTGCACCAGAGACCTGCCAGCCATTTGATGGTGAAAGAAAAGGAATGATTGTAGGTGAGGGAGCAGGAATACTAGTAATGGAGACATTAGAAAGTGCTAAGAAGCGAGGAGCTTCTATATATGCAGAAGTTCTTGGATATGGATTAGGTTGCGATGCACATCATATGACCACTCCTCATCCAGAGGGATATGGTGGTGCCAGAGCAATAAAGGCTGCACTAGATTGTGCTGGTGTTACTATAGAAGATATTGATTACATAAGTGCACATGGTACAGGTACAAAGGAAAATGATAGAATTGAAACAAAGATTATTAAAAAAGTATTTAAAGAACGAGCAAAAGAGGTACCAATGAGCTCTATTAAATCTATGATTGGACATACAATGGGAGCAGCAAGTGCTATTGAGGCAGTATTATGTGCGCTTGTTGTAAAAAATAATAAAATTCCACCTACCATCAATTTCAAAATTCCAGATCCAGAATGTGATCTTGATTATGTCCCAAATGTATATAGAGAATGTAAGGTAGATGTTGCGTTATCTAATGCATATGCCTTCGGCGGAAATGATGCTGCATTGCTAATTGGAAAATATCAAGAATAACATTTGGAGGGGATGAATGAATGAAGTCAGAATCAAGAGTTGTGATTACCACAATGGGAGTAGTTTCACCCATTGGAATAGGGAAAGAAGAATTCTTTCGTGCAATCGAAAGGAATCAGTCAGGTATTAAACCAATAACACTGTTTGAGTCAGAGGACGTTAAAGGAATAGAGGCAGGAGAAATTACAGAGTTTAAGGCAGAAGACTATCTTGGAAAACGTGGACTTAGAAATTTAGACAGAAGTACCCGTCTGCTTTTAAGTGCAACGAAGCTTGCAATGGAAGAGAGCGGAAGAGAATTTACAGAAGAAGAGTTAGAAGAAACAGGGACAATTATAGGAACTGGATTTGGTGGAGTACATAGTATAGGTACTTTTGATAGAGATTCACTGGAAAATCCCAATTACGTGAATCCAACTTTTTTCCCAAACACAGTTATTAATGCACCAGCTAGCCAGATAAGTATTAAATATGGTATTAAGAAATTTAATATGACTGTGAGCAATCTTTTTACAGCTAGTACAGATGCGATAGGAATTGCATATAACAGAATAAAATCAGGCAAGGATAAGGTTATTTTTACAGGTGGAGTAGAAGAACTGTGTGAAGAGATATTCTTTGGATATTATTATAATAATCTTCTCTTAGATAAAAAGAAAGATAGAAACGATGGAATCGTTTTGGGAGAAGGTGCGGTTGTATTTTTATTAGAGGAATTGGAACATGCAAAAAATAGAGGAGCCAATATTCTGGCAGAAATCACTGGGTATGGTACATGCTGTGATGCTGGTTTAGAGTATAATTATAACAAAGAAGCTGTAGGTGCTGTGCAGGCAATGCGAATGGCTTTGGAATCATCCAATGTAAAGCCTGAAGAGGTTGATTTGATTTCTATGAGCAGTAATGGAAAGCGAGCTGGAGAGGATATGGAAAACAGAGCAATATCAGAAGTATTCGGCTCAGATTTTGCTGAGGAAAGAAAAGAAAAAGTAAAAAAATTAACAGGTGAATGTATAGGTGCATCAGGAGCGATGCAGATTGCTGCAGCCATCTATGCTCTTCAAGAGAAGAAAGAAGCTTCTAGATATAGTGGCATTAACACTGTTATCATCAATTCGTTTGGATGTAACGGAATGAATTCATCATTGATAGTTAGGAAAAATTCCTAAGTATAAAGAGAAAAAATAAAAAACATTAGGAGGAATTAATTATGGAATTAATTGAAGTTAAAACAAAAGTAAAGGAAATTATTGCAGAGATTATCGAGATGGAAGTAGACGAATTCAAAGATACAGATTCTTTTGTAGATGATTTGGGACTGGATTCACTAAAAGCATTGGAGATTCTAGCAGCGGTAGAAAAAGAATTTAAAATTGAAATTCCAGAAGAAAAGCTTGCAGAATTGACAACAGTAGATAATACAGTAAGTATTGCAATGGATATTATAAATCAGTAAACCAGTTATAGAAAATGGAGCTGATTAAAGAGGAAGGCTGTTAATTATGTACATGGACTTTGAAGAAATTAAAAAAATGATTCCACAGAGATTTCCAATTATTATGGTAGACAGAGTGGAATCCTTTGAAAAAGGTAAGAGTATAACAGCATTAAAGAATGTAAGTGGAAATGAAATGCATTTCCTGGGACATTTTCCAGAACAGGCAGTTATGCCGGGTGTATTAACTATTGAGGCAATGGCACAGACTGCGGGTATTCTCGCGATGCTTACATATGCCGATCGCGAACGAGCAAGTAATAAGTATTTTTTTGGTTCTGTTAATAAATTGAGATTTCTAAAACCAATAGTTCCGGGTGATCAAATGAAAATTTATGTAGAAGCAATTAAAATGACTTCCGTTGCCAGTCTAGTAAAGGCAGAAGTAAAAGTCGATGATACCGTTGTGGCAGCAGGGGAACTTTCGTTTGCTTTGCCTAAGTAGATTTTATGGGAGAAAATGAATGAGAGAACAGAGAGTAGTGATTACTGGAATTGGTGTTGTTTCACCAGCTGGCATTGGAAAAGAAGAATTTGCAGAATCTATATTTAATGGAAGAAATACAATAGAAGAAGTTAATCTATTTGATACAAGTTTTGTAAAGCCTCAAATGCTTAGCAAGATAAAAGAATTTGATTTTGCTAGATATCTAAAAAAGGAAGAGTCAGATCATTTAAGTGATGTATCTATGAAATCTGTTATAGCTGCGAAACTAGCCATTCTAGATTCGCAGCTAAAACTAAATAAAGAGAATGGAAAACATGTAATTGATTCTGTAGAACCTTTTGATATTGGAGTTTCTTTAGGAACTGGGGTTGGTGAGTCTATCGATATTGAAACAATGACGGAGACTGTTGTAAAGAAGGGGTGGAAATTTGTTCCTGAACCTCTACTTCGGAGGTTTCATAATAATGATATTGCCAAGGATGTTTCTGATTATTTCGGAATAAAAGGTGTCAATCAGGTTTTCTCTACAGCATGTTCTGCTGGAAATGATGCAATTGTCTACGCATATAATCAGATTAAACACAACAAGGCGAAAATTATGATAGCTGGTGGTGCAGAAAGTCTATCTAAAACATCTATCATTGGTTTTTTAAGAATGAATGCAATAACACACGAATTATGTTGCCCATTTGATCTTAACAGGAAGGGAACGACTCCTGGAGAAGGAGCAGGTATTGTTATCCTTGAGTCCTATCATCATGCATTGCAGAGAAAGGCACATATTTATGCGGAAATTGCTGGATATGGAGTGAGCTGTGATGCATTTCATTTAACAAAACCAGATGGTTCAGATATGGGAGGGCCAGTTAAAGCTCTTATCAAGGCAGTAAAATCAGCAAATATAAGAGAATCGGATGTTGATTATATCTGTGCTCATGGTACAGGAACTAAGGCAAATGACTTAATGGAAACTAGGGCCATCAAACACGTCTTTAAAGAAAGTGCACGTAACATTCCAATAAGTTCGATCAAGTCTATGATAGGACATACTGGTGGAGCATCAGGTGCACTCGGAGCAATTGCCTGTGTTCTTGCGATGCAAAAGAACATGGTGCCTCCAACAATTAACTATTGTACGAAAGACTCAGAATGTGATTTAGATTATGTTCCTAATAAGGCGAGAGAAAAAGAAGTAAAGATAGCGATTAATAATTCATTTGCATTTGGAGGAAACAATACCTGTCTTGTTCTAAAGAAAGACAGGTCAATTGATACATGAAAAAGGATATCTTAGGAGAAAAGTATGGAATCAGGAGTTTGTATCACTGGTATAGGAGTCATTTCGCCAGTGGGAACTGGTGTGAATTGCTTCTGGAAGGCTTTAAAAGAGAAAATAAATGGGTTAGGTAATCTGGAGCTTGCAGATTTGTCAGACTTTAATGGTATGAAAGCTGGACAAATAACGAATTTTGAACTATCAGATTATGTAAAAGAGAAAGGGTTAAGGTATTATAGCAGGGCGATGGGATTTGTCTCCGCTGCATCCAACCTTGCTCTTGATGACGGAAACTATTGTATAAATACAGAACATGAGGACACAACAGGTATTGTTCTTGGTTCTTCCTTTGGCAACGTTGAAAGTATTAAGAACTTTTATCAGGAGGCTTTAGAAGAAGGTGCTAGATATGTCAATCCAATGATGTATCCTAGAACTATGATGACAATTCCTGCAAGTCAGATTTGTATCAATCATAAGATAAAAGGAATTAATAGAACATTTTCGCATGGTGCAGTCTGTGGGATGGATTCCATATGTTATGCAGCAGAACTTATCCAAAATCAGGAATATTCTGTTATGCTAGCAGGAGGAGTGGAAGAACTTAATTCTGTTGTAATGGCAAAACAGATGTATTGTAATGGAGAATCACAGAAAGCAGCTCCAGGAGAGGGCTCTGGGATGGTTCTACTTGAGAATACTCAGGCGGCGATAGAGAGAAGAGCAGATATTTATGCGGAAATAATTGGCTGGTCACATTTATATAACTGTGAGGGCAATAAGGAAGAAGTAGTTTATGAGACGATTAAATCATGCATGGAGAGGGCAATAGTAGATGCCGCTGTATCGCCAGAAGAAATAGGAACAGTATTTATGCAGTCAGTACCAGGCAGTATGCCATATAGTGCTGAAATTAGAGCAATTGAACAGGTTCTGGGAGATAAGAAGGGTATTCAGCTATTTACTATACAATCCTATACTGGAGACTGCATGGGAGCATCCAGTGCGATGCAGGTTTGCGCAGGGGCTTATAAACTACAAGAAGATAAAAAGGAAAAGTTTGTGCTTTGCAATGCTTTTACAAGTGATGCAGCGTATACGACAGTAATTTTAAAGGGAATGAGTAGATAAAATGAAAATAGGATTTATTGCGTTAAAGAACATTTTATTAGGCGAACATTTTATTGATTTATGGACAAGTCAAAAAGAAGTGAATGCCTATAAAAGATTATATACCTGTCCAAATTTGGGGCTTTTAACAGTTGCTGGATTAGTAGATGATTCATTTGAAGTAAAATATGTAGATGAGAATCAAAGAGAAATTGATTTTGATGAGGACTTTGATGTTGTGTGTTTATCGCCCGTTGCACAGCAGGTGTCGAATGCATACCATGTTGCAAAGGAATTTATGGCACGAGGGGTGAAAGTGGTTATTGGTGGAATTCACGCAACGGTTGCAACGGAAGAAGTAAAAGAACACTGTGACTGTGTTATGGCTGGAGAGGGTGAAGTATTCTGGCAAGAGTTTCAAGAGGATTTAAAAAAGGGAGAGTTAAAACCAATATATCGAAGTTATACAACTGCCCCAGCGGATTTAACTAAGTCGCCAGTACCTCGTTACGACTTGTTGGAGAATCCAGAGTATTATAGAGTAATATCGGTACAAGTGACTAGAGGATGTCCAAGGGACTGTGAGTTTTGCGCATCTTCAAAATTATATGGAAAGTCTTATCGAAGAAAGACGGTGGAACAGGTAATACGTGAAGTGCGTAAAATAAAAGAAATCTGGAAAAAACCATATATTTATTTTACAGACGATAATTTGTTTGTAGATCGAGAGTTTTCTAAGAAACTTTTAACTGAATTGATACCTCTTAAAATAAGATGGTATGCATTCTCTGATATTTCTATTGGAGAAGATGATGAACTACTAGAGCTAATGGCAAGAAGCGGGTGTACACAGGTTACATTTGGGCTTGAAAGTCTTTCAGCTGAAAGTCTTGGAAGCGTAAGTAAGTGGAAAAAAAGATATCTGAGTAAATATCCTGAATTGATAGAAAATATACAATCTCATGGTATTGGTGCATTTGGTTCGTTTTGTGTTGGGCTGGATGAAGATGATACTTCTGTATTCCCAAGAATTCGAGATTTTGTAATCAACAATCATCTATTTGGAACGAGTTTTTCAATTCTGACCCCATTTCCAGGAACAATTCTTCATGAAAAACTGAAAAAGGAAAATAGAATATTGGATTATAACTGGGATCATTATACTTGTTTTGATGTGGTATACCAACCTAAGAAAATGACTGTTCAAGAATTGGAAGAGGGATTTCGGTGGTTGTATCAGGAGATATATTCAGAATATGTAACGAATAAAAGGCTTCGTTATTTTTCTGAGATTATGTTAAAACGTGGTGAAAAACTGCGAAGTGAAAAAAAATAGGTGGTGAATAAGTGATGTATTTTGCAGGAATAGATATAGGTTCAATGACAGCAGAAACTGTAATTATTAATGACAAAAAAGAAATATGTGCAAGTTTCATTGTAAAATCAGGTGCCAGTCATAAGGAAGCGTTAGAGAAGTCATTTGAACAAGCGTTAAATATGGCTCAAATTACAAGGGAAGATATTAAATATATTGTTAGTACAGGATATGGAAGAATCAATGTGGATTTCGCTGACAAACAAGTAACTGAAATTGCGTGTCATGGTAAGGGTTCACATTTTTTGTTCCCGAATACAAGGACTGTAATTGATATTGGTGGACAAGATAGTAAGATTATTAAATTAAATAAAAAAGGAAAAGTTATTGATTTTCTTATGAATGATAAATGTGCCGCAGGTACTGGTCGTTTTTTAGAAGTTATGGCAAACGCTCTCGAAATTAATGTTGAAGAGTTGGGAGAATATTCCATGAAATCACAGAAGCCTGCAAAGATTAGCTGTATGTGTGGCATTTTTGCCGAATCAGAAGTTGTTTCTAAAATTGCCAGTGGAGAGACCAAAGAAGACATTGTAAGAGGTTTACATAATTCAATTGCTTCTAGAATATTAGGAATGGTAAACCGGGTGAAAAAGGAAGAAGAAGTAACAATGACAGGTGGTGGTGCAAAAAATATTGGAGTTGTGCATGCAATGCAGGAGCAGTTGAAGTGTCAGATAAATGTTCCAGAAGATCCTCAGATTGTTGGGGCGCTTGGAGCAGCACTTTTTTCTTTGGAGGAATACTATGCAAATAATGAATAATGTTTACGAGCATTATGATGTGGTTATCATCGGTGGTGGACTGGGTGGACTTGTAAGTGGAAACTATCTTGCCAAAGCAGGTAAGAAAGTACTGCTTGCAGAACAGCATTTTCAGCCAGGTGGTTGCTGTACGTCATTTAAAAGAAAGGGATTTACTTTTGATGCTGGGGGACATTTCTTTGGAAGTTTTGGGGAAAAGGGATTTTTACGTAAAATAATTCAAGATTTAGAGTTAGAAGATAAAATAAAATTTAAGGAAGCAGAACCTTCGGATTATTTAGTATTTCCTGACTTTACAGTGAAGATAGTGAGAGACCTGAGTCACATTGAACAGCAGTTAAAAAGTATATTTCCGGACGAGGAAGAAGGAATTACAAAGTTTTTGTCCTATTTGAAAACATTTAATTACACAATGAGTTTTCGAATAAAGGATAAAACGTTTAGAGAGATTCTGGATTCGTTCTTCCGAGATGAAAAAATCAAAGCTGTTTTTGATGTGCTTCTTTTATATATAGGACTTCCGTCGAAACAGATGTCTGCGGTTGCTGGAATTATATTGTTTCGGGATTTTATTCTGGACGGCGGTTATTATCCGTTAGGCAGTATGCAGAATTTCTCAAATATGTTAGCACAACAGATGGAAAAATTCGGTGGAACAGTAATGCTTTCCACAAAAGTAGAAAAAATAAACATAGAAGAAAATAAGGTAACTGGAATTACACTAAAAGATGGACGTATCATTCAGTCCGACTATGTAATCTCCAATGCAGATGCTAACCAGACATTTCTAGACATGATAGGTGAAGAACATCTAGAGCAAAAGTTTGTTACAAGATTAAAAGAAATGGAGCCATCGGTATCGCATTTTAATGTATATCTGGGAATCAAGTCAGAGGCAGTAGAAAATTTAGCTGTAAAGGGCAATACGTGGTATGTTCCAGAGTATGATATAGAAAAAATTTACAACAAAATGCGTACGAATCCTTTCCACGAAAATGGATTTATTCATATTGCATTTCCTTCATTTTATGATGAAAGTTTGTCGCCAGAAGGACATGAATCGATATTTTTAACGATTTTGGCTCCATTTAAAAATGTTTCCTATTGGAAAGAACAGAAAGAATCTCTCAGTCAGCTTCTAATAGAGAGGGCGGAACATATTATTCCAGAATTGTCCCAAAATATCGTGGTGAAAGAGATTTCTACACCTCAGACCATTTATCGTTATACCTTGAATAGTCAGGGCGCCAATTATGGATGGGCTATGAAGAATTCACAAGTCAGTAGATTGAGACTTAATCAGAAGTCGCCAGTAAAGGGATTATATCTGGCTGGTCACTGGACTCTTCCTGGTGCTGGGCTGGCAACAGTGGCACAGTCTGGATATACTGCAGCTAAAATGATATTAGAAGACACACATTAGGGGGAGTTGTATGTTAAAGGAATATTTTGATTGGTCCGAGGATTTGATTAAAGATATGAAAAAACCTGTTATCGGATGGACTTGTGCTTATATGCCAGAAGAAGTTATACTTGCAGCAGGGGCGCATCCATTTCGCTTACAAGGAAAGGAATTGCAGCAAAATATATGTGAGCAGTATTTGCCAAATTTCTTTTGCCCTTATGGAGCAAATATAGCTAACACTGCTTTAGCTGGAGGATTTGACTTTTTAGCAGGAGTAATATTTACTAACTCTTGCAATGCCATGGAACGTGTGTATGATGTATGGAAAACGTATGCTGGTGTTGGGCAAGCTTTCATGCTGGATGTACCAAGGAATAACTCTAATCGCTCCAAGGAGTATTACAAAAAATCAATTAGAAAATTAATAAATAGTTTGGAAAAGCAGTTCCAAATAAAAATAACTGATTCAGATTTACAGAAGGCAATAAAGCAAACAAATCAAACAAGAGCATTGCTGAACGAACTTTCTGACATGTGCTTACGTCAAGCAGCGGATATTACAACGGAGGAACTTCTTAAGGTTATAGAGGCATGTTCGTATATGGAACGTGAGCGTTATAACGAAGCTTTAGCACAGTTTGTATCAGAATTAAAGAAAAGTGAGAAGCCAAGAAGAGGCAGGGCATCCCGTATCATGCTCTCAGGATGTGTACTGTATGATTGTGAGCTGATTCAAATTATTAAGAAAACAGGAGCTGTTGTAATCGGAGATGAGTTATGTACGGGTAGTCGATACTATGACTTCCTTATTAAGGAGTCAGGAGATCCTGTGGATAATATTTGTGATGCTTACTTATCAAAGAGTCCTTGTCCTCGTATGGAAGGAAGTGCATCTACACGAGCAAATAATCTGTTGAAAATAATTGATAAGTATGACATTGATGCGGTAATATATCACTCGCTAAAATTCTGTATTAATCACTCCTATGATTATATGCAGATGAAGGAGCTTTTGAATGATGAGGGCATTCCAGTACTACTTGCGGAAAGTGATTTTAGTAAGAGTGGACTGGAGCAGCTTAGAATTAGAGTGGAGGCATTTATGGAAATGCTTTCTTAAGGAACAAAAGGAGGACAGATACGTGAATTCACCATATATTTCCCAGTTTAGATTAACAAAGGGGATCTCGAAATACCTTGATTTGCAGTCTCATCAGAAGACACTCAGTCTCCATTATGACTTACTCAAAAATGGCATAGAAGATGATTCTTCAATGATATTAACAGAAGTGATTATGCCATCCGAAATTTTCTATGCAATGGGGCTTACACCTATATTTGTAGAAAGTCTAGGTTCCTTTCTTGCATCTGTAAAAATGAATGACAAAATAATAAAAAAAGCAGAAAACCTAGGGGTGAACCAGGATATATGTGCCTATCATAAATGTGTGATTGGTGCATTAAGTGATGGATATATCCCATATCCTAAGGCTTTTGTACATTCTTCTTACTGGTGTGATGATATGATTAAAGTTGGAGATTATTTGGCTTCACAATTTAAGCAGAATGTATTTAATATTGATATTCCCTTTCATTATGATGAAGATGCAGTTGATTATGTTGCAAATCAGTTTGAAGAGTTAACTCACTACTTGGAGAAGGTTACAGGACATACATTTGACATGGAAAAATTAAAAGAGGCATTCAGATACTCGAATGAGGCAAGAGAATATTGGGTAAAAGCAAATAAGCTGAGAGAAGAATCACCATGTCTAATGTATGGAAGTGATGCAATGCAGATGCTTCCTATGCTGTTATCCAAGCTTGGACATCCTGAAGCTGTGGACGTGTTAAAAACATTTTATGAAGAACTACTTTATAGGCGTGAAAATCCAGATTGTGGGATAGGGAAGGAAAGATTTAGGCTGTTATGGCTTCATTTCTTCCCATTTTACGATATTAACATGATGCGGTATATTGAGAAAGAGTTAGGGGCTGTTATTGCATTTGAGGAAAACTGTAATGTGTACTGGGAAGAACTTGATGAGAATGAGCCATTTCGTTCACTTGCTAAGAAAATTATGCAGCATACAGGTTTCGGCTCTGCGAGTAATCGTGTGAAAGCAATTCAAAAGTTTGTGGAGCAGTATAAAATAGATGGAGTCGTCCACTTTTCACAAACATGCTGCAGGCCGTTTCGTGGTTCTGTCTCTTTTATACGTGATGCGCTTAGAGAAGATGGAGTACCATTTTTAGAACTGTCAGGAGATGTTTTGGACAGTCGTAATTATTCAGAAGGACAATTGAAGATAAGAATTGATGCCTTTATTGAAATGTTGCAAAATTAGGAGAGAAATATGGAACAAGTATGGAAATTAACACAAAAAAAACAAGTTGGTCTGCTTACTTTTTGCAGCTATCCTAAAAATTTCTTAAATGAGGATGTAATGCTGGAACTTAATCAAGTTCTCGATCAGATAGAGCAGGATGAATCAATACGAGTTGTAATTATTAATAGCGAAATAGAACATGTTTTTATCTCTGGAGCAGATGTCAATATTTTTAAAAATGAAAATGAAGAAAAAGTGTTTGAGTTCATTGAGTTATCGAGTGCTATTTTTGAAAGAATGGAACATATGGAGAAGCCTTTTATTGCGGCTATCAATGGTGTATGTCTAGGTGGAGGGTGTGAATTCGCACTTGCCTGTGATATCAGAGTAGCGTCAATCGAGACTAAGATTGGTCTGCCAGAAATAATTTATGGTTTGATTCCAGGAGGTGGAGGCATTAAAAGACTTATGAGTTTAGTGCCGAAAGGGCAAATAATGAGAATGCTTCTCACAGGAAATTCATTTCAAGCGAGAGAAGCACAGCAGATGGGACTTGTTGATGTAGTAACAAGTAATGAAGAACTTTTAAAGGAAGCTTATAAAATTGCCAATAGAATTGCGATGCAGTCTCCACGAATCGTAAAGAAGATGAAGGCTCTCGTTCAAGAATATTCAACGGAAGCGTTTGAGAGGACAACTGAGAAGGAGATTCAGTACACAAGAGAAGTTATGACTTCAGATGATTGCAAGGAAGGGTTAGATGCGTTTTTTCACCGAAGACTCCCAAAATATTAGTAAGAGAAATTAACGAAAGGAGGAAAACAATGAGTACATATCCAAATTTATCTGTAGACTACTATGAACATTATGCAGTTATTGGTATTGAAAAAAAGCCTGCCAATGCATTAACCATACAGAACTGCATTGATATTTCAAAAATTATAAAAGAGTTAGAAGAAGATGATTCCATTCGAGTAATAATTATTGCTAGTAAGATACGATTTGCATTCTTCACGGGATCTGATTTAGATGAAATTAGTGAAATTATGCATCGCGATGGAGACCCGAATAAAAATATGGTAGATGCGAGCAGACCAGTTCAGGAAGCATTTACGTCTATTGAGAATTCGAAAAAAGTATTGATTGCCGCTATCAATGGTTTAACTATTGGACTTGGGGTTGAACTTGCGTTAGTGTGCGATATTAGAATATGTTCGGAACTTGCATGGTTTAAGACAGCTCAGACAAGCATTGGTATAATTCCAGGTGCAGGTGGAACACAGAGACTTCCTAAAACAGTTGGAATAGGGAAAGCGAAAGAGATTATTTATACAGCAAAAAAAGTAAATGCACAGGAAGCGTTGCAAATTGGACTGGTGAATCAGGTTGTGCCAAGTGGCAAGGAATTCGACGCAGCAGTTAAGATGGCTGAAAGTATTATTAACAATACACCTGTACATGCAGTGCGCCTTGCAAAACAGGCAATTAATTATGGAATTTACGCAAGTACATTACAAGATGGACTGGATTATGAAATGGATTGTTTGGGCGAAACTTACGATAATCCAGATTCGTTTGAAGGAATTGCGGCTGTTATGGAGAAGCGAAAAGCTGATTTTCAAAATATTGAAGTAAACAGTAAGCGCTAAATTCAAAGAGAAAGGGACTGATTAAGATGTTGTTTGATGGAAAAACAGTGGTTGTTACTGGGGGGACAAGAGGAATTGGAAGAGCCATTCTAATGGAATTCGCAAAACAGGGGGCAGACGTTGCATTTAATTACATAAATAGTGCGAATGAGGCTGAACAGCTTGTTAAAGAAATCGAAGCCATGGGAAGAAAGGCAAGAGCATTTCAGGCTGATGTAAGTGATAGTGAAGCCGTTCGAGATATGTTCAAAGAGATTTATGAAACATTTGAAACAGTGGATATTTTAGTCAATAATGCAGGAATTACAAGAGACAAGGCACTAGCTTTAATGGGCACTTCCGAATGGCAACAGGTAATTGATACTAACTTAAACAGCGTTTATTACTGTTCAAAAGCAGTAATGGTTAAGATGATGAAGAAGAGAAGTGGAAAGATAATCAACATATCTTCTGTTAGTGGTGTAATTGGTTTGCCAAGGCAATGTAATTATTCTGCTTCAAAGGCGGGTATTATTGGTTTTACAAAGTCAATTGCAAAAGAAGTTGCTGCTTATGGAATTAACGTTAACGCAGTAGCACCAGGTTATATTAATACTGCTATGGTAGAGAATCTGAGTGAGGAAATTAAACAAGAAGGAATTCGGAATATTCCACTTGGCAGATATGGTGAGCCAGAAGAAGTTGCAAAGGCGGTTCTGTTTTTAGCTTCTGAACATGCAGCATATATTACAGGGCATGTTTTTCCTATTGATGGTGGAATGTCTATGTAAAAAGTTCGCTAGGAACTAGTGATGATTATAGTGGGAGGCATTTATGATGGTACTGAAAATAATAGCTGTTGTACTGCTTATGTTGCTGCTTTTCTATGTTGGTTTACATGCATTCTATGCGTATAAGGTTATAAATCCAAAAAAGAGCAAAAATCCTAAGACACCAGCTGATTATGACATGAAGTATGTTGACTTTGAAACAAGAACAAAAAACGGACTTACCATAAGAGGATGGTATATGGTTCATGAAACAGGCGCGAAAGGAATTCTTATCCTTTCACATAATGTGGGGGCAAATAAAGGAAAAATGCTTCAATACGCTAAATTTTTATATACAGCTGGATATCACATCGTGTTATATGATTTGCACTCACATGGAGAAAGTGACCATGAGCGCCTAGAATTTCGAACTGTGTCTAAAAGCCAAAATGACCTTCTTGCAGTAATTGACAAAGTAAAGCAGGAAACATGGTATCAAAATTCTAATCAAAAGATAGGATTAATGGGGTTTTCCCTAGGAACCATAAACACAGTAGGTGTTTATGGAATGATGCCAGAAATTAAACTTGCTATTACAGATTGTGGACCTTTTGCTGAACTAAATGAAACATTTTACAGAACATTGAAAAGAACAGTTCCCAAGTATAAGATTATTTGGAGGCCGCTATTTAATCTGTTTATAAAAATATGGCTGTTTGATTCTTATGATGAGTATATGAGCCAAGCGATAAAAGGTATGGCTTCAAGGCCTTTATTCGTTATTCATGGTCAAAAAGATTTTATTATTCTGCCAGAACAGTCAAAGTCCATATATGATAAAATACAGAGTGATAAAAAGGAGTACTGGCTGGTGCCAGGGTCATATCATTTGACAGCGTATAATTTATATAAGAAGGAATACGAGGAAAAAGTTCTTTCTTTTTTGGAAAAATATATGGGTAATAATTAAAACTTATAAGTTATATAAGAAATATATTATATGTTTGAGAACGAGAAAAGCTTTATGGTGAATCTCGTTCTTTTTATACTCTGATACAAGAGGAAAATTGATGGAATACTTGGTTATCTCCATTTTCTTTCCCTTGCGTATCCACATGAAATTATGTATAATAAGAAATTATGTATCATAATCTTGAGAAATAATTAAGGTGGGGAAGAAGAGATGGAATATATTATCGCAGCAGGAGTTGTGATTGTATTACTAATTGTCAAAGTATTCTATGATAGTAATCAGACGAAAAAGATAATTCTAAAGCAGATACGAGACAGGTGGGGGCAGTACCCAGAGACGGAACTTACACCAGAACGGATAGAAGCAATTCGCACATATTATAACATAACAAAACGAGGAGATCAGGGCGTAGATGATATCACATGGAATGATGTCAGCATGGACGAAATCTTTGAGATGATGAATAATACGTGCTGTTCCATCGGAGAAGAGTATCTGTATGCAATGTTGCGAAAATTAGAATATAAAAACGATGTATTAGAAGAAAGGGAAAAACTGATTTCCTATTTTCAAGAACATGAAGAAGAACGTGTATCGACCCAGTTTGCACTCAGTCAGATGGGCAAACTAAGAAGCATGTCATTTTATAAGGAACTAAAGCATGTGAAAGAAAATATAGAACGTGATTATTCACAGATTCTATATTGTTTTCTTATGATTGCATCCATAGGCGGAGTAATCATTGCAGGAATAAAGTCTTGGCATATACAGTGGTTTATCGTATTTACTTCTCTGTGTCTGATTTTCAATATTATAAGCTATTACAAAAGAAAAGCAGAGATTGAGAACAGTTTTCTTATTCTCACACACATTTTAAAACTGCTTTATAGTGTTGATTTGTTATTAGATTTAAATCACGATGCAATTGCTCCTTATAAAAAGACATTAAAAGAAGTAAAAAGAAAATATGCTTCTTTTAGGAAAAAGGCGAAATTCATATCCAGCGGCAATAACATGTCGGGAGACTTACTTGACGTCGTATTAGATTATGTTCGAATGATTTTTCATATTGATTTGATTATGTTTGATTCTATGATAAAAGATTTGGAAACAAAATCAGAAGATATCGAGAAAATATATGAGATTATTGGAAAGATAGATGCAAGCATTGCGATTGCATCATTTCGAACGTATTTAAATGGAGACTATTGTCTGCCAAAACTATATGAGCAGGCAAAACCAAGACTAGAAGCAGTGGATATGTACCATCCATTTATTGAGAATCCTGTAAAGAATTCCATTAAAGAGAATTCTTGCATTTTAATTACAGGTTCTAATGCTTCTGGCAAATCAACCTTTATCAAAACGGTTGCAATGAATGCAATACTTGCACAGACAATTCATACATGCATGTGTAAAGAATACAATGCGAGTTTTTTCCAGGTGTACTCTTCTATGGCGCTTACGGATAATCTTCTTGGCAGTGAAAGTTATTATATTGTAGAGATAAAATCACTTAAGAGAATTTTAGACCGTGCCAATAACAAGGTGCCAACCCTATGCTTTGTAGATGAGGTGCTTAGAGGAACCAACACCTTAGAACGTATTGCAGCATCATCAAGGATACTAGAGTATTTAGCAAGGCTAAATGTTCTTTGTTTTGCCGCAACCCATGATATTGAGTTGACATATATATTGGAAAAACATTTTAAGAATTATCATTTTCAGGAAGAAGTAAAAGATGACCAAGTTGTGTTCGACTACCAGTTAAGAGAAGGACGAGCTGCGTCTAGAAATGCAATCAAACTACTGAATATGATGGGCTACCCAGAGGAAGTAGTAAGAAATGCTAGTGAAGAAGTGAATCATTTTATGACAACTGGTACTTGGAATAACATTTAATATGGAGGCAATTATGGAGATTAAAATATATACAGATGGTGCTGCTAGGGGAAACCCTGACGGACCAGGTGGTTATGGAACTATATTAGTATTTGTAGATAGTAAGGGAGAAACTCATGTAAGAGAGTATTCCCAGGGATATAAAAAGACAACTAACAACAGAATGGAATTAATGGCTGTCATTGCAGGACTTGAAAAATTGACGAAGCCTTGCAATGTAAAGCTGTATTCGGATTCTCAGTATGTGGTAAAGGCCTTTAACGACCATTGGATTGATGGCTGGATTAAGAAAGGCTGGAAACGTGGGAAAAATGAACCAGTTAAAAATGTGGATCTGTGGAAGCGTTTATTAGAAGCTATGAAACCTCATCAGGTAGAATTTATCTGGGTGAAGGGGCATAACGGACATGAGATGAATGAGCGATGTGATGTGTTAGCAACAACTGCAGCAGATGGCAATGATTTATTAGATGATGTGATACAAGAGTAAAAATGTAGGCTGGAGGATTAGTTATGGCAAAGTTGACACCAATGATGCAGCAGTATGTAGAGACAAAAGAGCAATATCATGATTGCATTTTGTTTTACCGCCTTGGTGATTTCTATGAAATGTTTTTTGAGGACGCAATTACCTGTTCTAAAGAATTAGAAATTACTTTGACAGGCAAAGCATGTGGGCAGGAAGAACGTGCGCCAATGTGCGGGATTCCTTACCATGCAGTAGATGGATATTTAACGAAATTAGTTTCCAAAGGATATAAGGTCGCAATCTGTGAACAGGTTGAAGATCCAAAATTGACAAAGGGGCTTGTGAAGCGTGAGGTTGTACGTATTGTAACACCAGGTACTAACCTTAGTACACAGTCCCTTGATGAATCCAAGAATAATTATCTAATGGGGATCGTTTACATTGATGGGTGTTTTGGGTTATCAGTAGTGGACGTAACAACAGGAGATTATTTAGCAACAGAAGTGGATTCCAATCGAAAACTAATCGATGAAATAAATAAGTTTATGCCTTCTGAAATCATCTGTAATGATGCTTTTTTTATGTCTGGAATTGATATTGATGATTTAAGAAATCGTATGCAGATTGCAGTTTCCTCTTTGGAAAGCTGGTATTTTGATGAGGCATTGTGTGAACGTACATTAATGGAACACTTTAAAATCAATACTTTGAGCGGATTAGGATTATCGGAATTTCGTGTAGCAACAGTGGCGGCAGGTGTGGTTCTTCGTTATTTAATCGAGATGCAGAAAACTTCTCTGGAACACTTAACGACGATTACACCATATATCACAAGTAAATACATGCTGTTAGACAGTTCAACCAGAAGAAATCTAGAGATTGTAGAGACACTGAGAGAAAAACAAAAAAGAGGCTCTCTTTTATGGGTACTGGATAAGACAAAGACAGCTATGGGTGCAAGACTTCTTCGTACTTTTATTGAGCAGCCACTTGTAGATGAGGAAGAAATCGAAGCACGTTTAAATGCGGTTGAGGAACTGTCTAGTGAAATGATTAGTCGTGAAGAAATTCGTGAATATCTAAGCCCTATCTATGACTTAGAACGTTTGATTAGCCGTATTTCTTATAAATCAGCTAACCCAAGAGATTTAATTGCATTCCAGAGTTCCTTATCCATGTTACCTTATATTAAGGAAATTATGGGGACTTTTAAGAGTTCTTTGTTACAAAAAATCAACGAACAGCTTGATACCTTAGAGGATGTGTGTAAGTTAATTGAGGATGCTATCATGGAAGAGCCACCATTGGCAGTAAAAGAAGGTGGAATCATCAAAGAAGGTTTTCGTGAAGACGTAGATAAACTGCGTAAAGCCAAAACAGAAGGAAAGACTTGGCTTGCTGAGTTAGAAAATAAGGAAAAAGAAACGACAGGAATCAAAAATCTTCGAGTGAAATATAACAAAGTGTTTGGTTATTATTTAGAAGTAACCAATTCCTATAAAGACTTAGTTCCTGACACATGGATTCGGAAACAGACATTAACTAACGCAGAACGTTATACGACTCCAGAGTTAAAAGAATTAGAAGATGTAATTTTAGGCGCAGAAGAGAAGTTATATGCATTAGAATATGAAATTTTCTGTGAAATCCGTGATGGAATCGGTGCGCAAATCAGAAGAATTCAGAATACAGCCAAAGCAATTGCCAATATTGATGTATTTGCATCGTTATCATCGGTTGCACAGCTTAATAATTTTGTAAAGCCAGAATTAAATCAAAAGGGTGTTATTGATATTAAAAAAGGAAGACATCCAGTGGTTGAGAAGATGCTTGCCAATGATTCTTTTGTATGTAACGACACTTATTTAGATAATGAAGCAAAACGAGTTTCTATTATTACAGGACCAAACATGGCAGGTAAGTCTACTTATATGAGACAGACTGCTTTAATTGTATTGATGGCCCAAATCGGAAGTTTTGTTCCAGCAGAAAGTGCAAATATTGGTATAGTAGACCGTATCTTTACTAGAGTTGGGGCATCCGACGACCTTGCTTCTGGACAAAGTACGTTTATGGTGGAAATGACGGAAGTAGCCAATATCTTAAGAAATGCAACGAAAAACAGCTTACTAATTCTTGATGAAATCGGTCGTGGAACTAGTACGTTTGATGGGCTAAGTATTGCGTGGGCCGTAGTTGAACACATTGCCAACAAAAAACTGTTAGGAGCAAAAACATTATTTGCAACCCATTATCATGAACTAACCGAACTAGAAGGTAAATTAGATGGTGTCAACAATTACTGTATTGCTGTCAAAGAACAAGGAGATGACATCGTATTTTTAAGGAAAATTGTGGCTGGCGGTGCTGATAAGAGCTATGGTATTCAAGTAGCAAAATTAGCAGGTGTACCAAAGGAAGTCTTAAAACGTGCCAATGAACTGGTAGTGCAGCTTAGTAATCAAGACATTTCTAAAAATGCCAAGAAGATTGCAGATAGTCATGTGAAGAAAGAAAAACAGGAACATGAAAAGGTTTCAAAGGATGTGGAAGGACAATTATCCTTCTTTACCATGCTGAAGCCAGAGAAACAGGAAAACAACGAAATAATCGATGAGATAGAAAAACTTGATATTACACAGATGACTCCTATGGATGCCATGAATGTGTTATACAAGTTGCAGCAGAAAGCAAAACAGATGAAATAATCATAAAGGGGTGAGGCTATGGCAAAGATAACATGCTTAGATTCCAGTACGATTAATCAGATTGCAGCAGGAGAAGTAATAGAACGGCCAAGTGCCGTTGTAAAGGAACTTGTGGAAAACTCCATTGACTCTGGTGCCAAAGCAATTACAATCGAGATAAAAGATGGGGGAACCAGTTTAATTCGTATTACAGATAACGGATGTGGAATTGAAAAAGAAGAGATTTCTCTTGCGTTTATGCGCCATGCCACAAGTAAGATCCGCTCCGCCAATGACTTGTTGAAAGTAATGAGTCTGGGATTTCGTGGAGAGGCGCTGGCTAGTATTGCTTCCATCGCTCAGGTAGAAGTAATCACGAAAACACCAGAGGACTTAACAGGTGTTCGTTATTGTATAGAAGGTGGAGAAGAAAAGGGAACCGAGGAGATCGGGTGTCCAGACGGAACTACATTTCTGGTAAGAAATTTATTCTTTAATACACCAGCCAGAAAAAAGTTCTTAAAATCCAATGGGACAGAAACAGGATATATTAATGATTTGGTAGAACGCCTTGCAGTATCCCATCCGAACATTGCCTTTAAGTTTATCAGCAATAACCAGACAAAGCTTCATACTTCTGGAAATGGCAATATGAAAGATATTCTTTACCATATCTATGGAAGGGAAATCTCCAAAGAACTGCTTCCAATTGAGAAAGAGGATAGCATTCTTCATATATCAGGATTCATTGGAAAACCAGTCATTTCAAGAGGAACGAAAAGTCTAATGAATTACTATATTAATGGAAGATATGTAAAGAGTTCTGTGATTCATAAGGCCATTGAGGAAGCATATAAGCCATATTCCATGACCCATCGATATCCACTTACATCCCTTATGATAGAAGTGGCGCCAGAATGGATCGATGTGAATGTGCATCCTACTAAGATGGAAGTTCGTTTTCATGATAGTCAAGTGGTGTATGATATTATTTATCATGCAGTAAAGGAAGCTTTAAGTGAGAAAGAATTTATTCCAGAAGTCACTATAGATGAAACGAAAAGCAGTAAACCTGATATTAAAATAGAAAATAATGTACCAGAGCCATTTGAAAAACAGAGAATGGCTCAGTATAGCTATATGAAAAAAACAGAGCATCAACCTGTAAAAGAGGAATACGGTGGCATAAATCAATTCTTTGCAGCAAGAAAAGAACGAGGTTTTCAAAATGAAGCAACAGGACTTTCAAAGGACGAAGAAAATCTGTTTGCTGGCAGTTTAGCAAGCGAAGGAGAAAAGCAAGCAGAAGCTATAGAAGCTAAGGAAAAACCAGAACAGCTTAACTTGTTTGAAGGAAAACTGCTGACAGAAGAAAATATTAAGAAGCACCGTATTATCGGACAATTATTCAAGACTTACTGGATTGTAGAATTTGAAGATAAGATGTATCTGATTGATCAGCATGCTGCACATGAAAAGGTTCTGTATGAACGAAACATGGAAAATCTGAAAAAGAAGACAGGCATGTCCCAAATGGTGAATCCTCCAATTATTATTACCTTGTCCTTAAAAGAAGAAAATGTCTTACATCAGTACCAAGAACAATTTAAGGAATTAGGATTTGAGATTGAACCTTTTGGAGGAAAAGAGTATGCTATATACGGTGTGCCGGCAGATTTGCTTGGACTGGATGAGGAAGATGTGTTCTTGGAAATACTAGATTCTTTTTTAGAAGAAAAGACAGAAGCTACTCCTGATATGATTCTTCACAAAGTAGCGACCATGTCTTGTAAAGCAGCGGTGAAAGGAAATAGTGCCATGTCATTTACAGAGGCTGAAAAGTTAATAGAAGAACTGTTAACTTTGGAAAATCCTTATCACTGCCCACATGGGCGACCAGTGATTGTGTCTATGTCCAAATATGAGATAGAGAAAAAATTCAAACGAATTGTTTAAGAAAAGAGATGTTGCGATAGAATGCTAGAAAAAAGACCATTAGTAATCCTAACTGGACCGACTGCGGTTGGAAAAACCGATTTGTCTATTCAGTTAGCTAAAAAAATCGGTGGTGAAATCATTTCGGCAGATTCCATGCAGGTCTATAAATACATGGATATTGGAACTGCTAAAATTACCGAAGAGGAAATGCAGGGAGTGAAGCATTATCTGGTGGATGAATTTGAACCAGAGGATGATTTTAACGTAGTGAAATTCCAGTCTTATGCAAAAAAATACATGGAAGAAATTTACAAAAAAGGAAAGATACCAATCATCGTTGGTGGTACTGGGTTTTACATTCAAGCTTTGGTATACGATATTGATTTCGATGAAAATGATGCCGATACCACATACCGTCAAACACTTGAAAAGCTTGCGGCTGATAAAGGTGCAGAATATCTTCATACAATGCTTGCTAAGGTAGATGAAAAGTCGGCAAAAGAGATTCATGCAAATAATGTAAAGAGAGTAATCCGAGCTTTAGAGTTCTATGAGAAAACAGGAAAGAAAATTTCAGATCACAATGAAATAGAGCGACAGAAAGAATCTCCTTATAATTTTGCCTATTTCGTATTAACAGACGACAGAAAAATCTTATATGACCGTATAAATCTACGAGTGGATAAGATGATGGAAGCTGGTCTGTTAGAAGAAGTAAAGCAGATGAAAGAAAGAGGCCTTAAAAAAGATATGGTTTCTATGCAGGGAATTGGTTACAAGGAACTGCTTGCTTATCTAGATGGAGAATATACATTAGATGGAGCAATTGCTGTTTTAAAGCAGGATACGAGACATTTTGCCAAACGACAGCTTACCTGGTTTAGAAGGGAAAAGGAAGTGCTCTGGCTTGATAAAAGTGAGATAGGACGGGATACGGATTCTGTCTTACAAGTAATAGATGGTGAATTAAAAAAACGAGGTATTATATAGTTTAAGTGAAATGTAATGCATATGGTAGGTAAACTTAAGTTTGTGATGGAGGAAGAAAATGAACGAGATGTATAAACAATCTGGCATACAAGAAGAAGTATATGCCTTTGGGAAAGAAGTAGAAGGTTCATTAAAAGAACGTTTTGAGAAAATTGATGCAGTTGCAGAATATAACCAGTTAAAGGTGATTCAGGCAATGCAAAAAAATAAATTAAGTGATATTCATTTTGCATCTACAACAGGTTATGGTTACAATGACCTAGGAAGAGATGTATTAGAAAGTGTTTATGCTGACATTTTTCGAGCTGAGGCAGCTTTGGTTCGTCCTCAGATTACCTGTGGTACTCATGCATTGACAATTGCTTTGGCAGCAAATCTTCGCCCAGGTGACGAGCTATTATCTCCAGTCGGAAAACCATACGATACATTAGAAGGCGTCATTGGAATTAAACCAGACGAGAATGGAAATGCTCCAAAAGGTTCTCTTGCAGAATATGATATTTCTTATCGTCAGGTAGATTTACTTCCAGACGGTGGTTTTGATTTTGAAGAAATCAAAAAGGCAATCAATGAGAAAACAAAATTAGTTACCATTCAACGTTCGAAAGGATATCAGACAAGACCTACTTTATCGGTAGAAAGAATTGGCGAACTAATTGCCTTTATTAAAGAAATCAAACCAGACGTTATCTGTATGGTAGACAATTGTTATGGTGAGTTCGTAGAGAAGATAGAACCAACAGAAGTTGGTGCAGATATGTGCGTTGGTTCTTTAATCAAAAACCCAGGTGGCGGATTAGCGCCAATTGGTGGATATATTGTAGGAAAAGAAGAATATATTGAACAATGTGCATTTCGTTTAACTGCACCAGGTCTTGGAAAGGAAGTAGGAGCTACATTAGGCCTTAACCAGTCATTGTTCCAAGGACTTTTTTTAGCACCTACTGTAACAGCAGGTGCATTAAAGGGAGCTGTTTTTGCGGCAAATATCTATGAAAAGTTGGGCTTTTCTGTAATTCCAAATGGAACAGAAGAACGTTATGACATTATTCAGGCAGTAACACTTGGAAGTCCAGAAGCAATTATTGCATTTTGCCATGGCATTCAGGCAGCAGCGCCAGTTGATAGTTTTGTAGTGCCAGAACCTTGGGCGATGCCAGGTTATCATTCAGAAGTTATTATGGCAGCAGGTGCGTTTGTACAGGGATCATCCATTGAGTTAAGTGCGGATGCTCCGATTGAAGCACCATATGCTGTTTACTTCCAGGGTGGTCTTACTTGGTATCATGCGAAGTTAGGTATTTTAATGTCCTTGCAGAAATTAGTAGAAAAGAATCTTGTTACTTTATAATATGAAGTAACAAACACAAAATGGTCACACTTGTCCCCTAAAATTTCTAAGTAAGCTGGTATACAAACCATAACAGTTGTGTTAAAATGTTCTAAGGGTTTTGATGGTGTATGCTGATAGAAGTAAGGAGGCATATGCAAAAAGAACATCGAAAGATAAAAGATTTACCGTTAACAGAACGTCCTTGTGAAAAGTTTTTAGAGTGCGGGCCAGATTGCATGACGGATGCAGAACTTCTTGCAGTGATAATCCGCGTTGGTACCAGGGACAGGCATGCAGTAGAATTAATGAATTCAGTACTATTACAGGCTGGTGACGGTGCAGGGCTTGTAGAGCTTAGCAAGTTATCCGTTGAAGATTTGTTAAAGATACCAGGAATTGGCCTTGTCAAAGCAGTTCAGTTAAAATGTATCGTAGAACTTGCAATACGATTTGCAAAACAGGAACAGAAGCAGATGGTAAGGTTTAATCAGCCACGTTCGGTTGCTGATTACTATATGCAGGAATTCCGTTTAAAGTCAAGGGAAGAACTGCTCCTTATTATGTTAGATACAAAAGGGAAACTACTTAGAGATGCTGTGATTTCCAGCGGTACCATTAATTATTCTATACTAGAACCACGAGAGGTTTTTGTGACTGCTTTTGAGTATCATGCGGTTCAGATTATATTGCTGCATAATCATCCAAGTGGGGACCCAACCCCAAGTAAAGAGGACATCGTTGCAACAAGAAAGATTAGGCAGGCAGGTGAAATCGTAGGAATTGAACTTATAGATCATATTATTATTGGTGATAATCGATATATAAGCATGAGAGAGTTAGATTTGTTTTAATATAAAACATGAAAATTTTAATATAAAACTAAGAATAGAGAATTCAAAGACAGAACATAGTCTTAGAAGGAGATTATTATGGCAAAGAAAGTATTTGGTATAGATTTTGGTACAAGTGTAATTAAAATCTTTAAAAAAGGCGAAGGTATCGTTGTAGATGAGAAAAACGTAATCGCCACACAGAAGAAAAAAATATATGCTGGTGGTAATGCCGCATATGATATGTATGAAAAATCACCTGAGAACATTATCGTTTCCTATCCAATGAAAGCAGGTGTAATTGCTGAGATAGAAAATATGAGAATGCTTCTGGATTATTTTGTACAGACGAAATGTTTTAAAAAGGGTATGAAAAGTACTGCTGACTTCATTGTTGCGGTGCCGACCAACATTACAGAAGTTGAAAGACGTGCATTTGATGAATTAGTTAGAAATACAGTTACAAAAACAAGGGATGTTATTTTGTTAGATAAACCGATTGTTGCTGCACTTGGTATTGGATTAGACGTTGTAAGCCCAAGAGGAGTTATGACAGTAGATATCGGTGCTGATACAACAGAAATTGGAATTATTTCCTTAGGCGGTATTGTCCTTAGCAAGCTGATTCCTGTTGGTGGAAACAAGATTGACGAATCCATTCAGCTTCTAGTGAAGAAGAATTATAACCTTTATATCGGTAGTAAAACAGCAGAAATGATAAAAATAGAATTAGGAAGTGCACTAGAGGGAGAAGAAACAACAATGAGAGTGTTTGGCAGGGATGTTGTGACAGGTCTGCCAAAACAGATGGAGATCAGTTCTTCTCTTGTGTGCAGTGCAGTTAAGGAACACTTATATACAATTGTAGAAGCAATTAAAATGATTCTTGAGCACACCCCACCAGAAATTACATCTGATATTATTGATTCAGGTATTTATCTGACAGGTGGTTCTGCAAAGATTAGAGAACTTGATAAGCTTATTTCAGAGGAAACAGATTTAATGGTAAATGTCAGTGATGACTGTGATAATTCTGTAGCAAAAGGTCTTGGTGCAGTAATGGAAGATAGCAGTCTGTTAGCACAGCTGCATCATTAATCCGTAGCCTTGCAAGTGGCAGATGGGAGTTACGATGAGACGAAGATTTAATTTTGATATAAAACCAAAATATATTTTTATTGCATGTGCTGCTTTATGTACTGCAGTTATGATTTTTACTTTTTCGAATGATAAGAATCTTTCGCCTGTGAGAACTTTGTTTGGCGATGCGGTTACTCCAATGCAAAGTGGAGTAAATCAAGTAGGTAACTATATTAGTGAAAAAACCGAAATTTTTACAAGTATGAAAAAATTACTTGCTGAAAATAAGGAACTGCAAAGTAAAGTGGATACTCTATCAAGTCAGAATAAGATTCTACAGCTTGATAAATATGAACTTGACAGTTTACGAGAACTATATAAGTTAGATCAGAAGTATACCGAGTATCCAAAGGTGGCAGCAAGAGTTATTACAAAAGATGGTGGAAACTGGTATAATGTTTTTAAAATTGATAAGGGAACCAATAATGGAATTAAAGTCGGTATGAATGTAATGGCAGGTGACGGTCTGGTTGGTATTATTACAGAAGTTGGACATAACTGGGCATCTGTCCGTTCGATTATAGATGACAAAAGCAGTGTCAGTGGAATGGTGTTAAAAACAAACGATAACTGTATTATTAATGGTAATCTAGAAATGTTAGACAGTGGTTGTATTGAAATTGATAATATCGGAAGGGATGCAAAAATAAAAAAAGGATATGAAGTCGTAACATCCCGTATCAGTCCTAAATTTTTACCAGGAATCTTGATTGGAACAGTATCATCTGTAAGTACGGATTCATCAAACTTAAGAACTACTGGTAAATTGACTACAGCTGTTGATTTTGACAAATTAGATACCGTTTTAGTCATTACAGCCTTAAAGGAAAAAGAGTATTAACTCAAGTAGCGAGAGGGTAGGTTATGAAACGATTTTTTTTATACATCCTTTTGGTGTTATTCTGCTTCTTACTCCAGACCACGTTATTTCAGTGGCTGGAGTTAGCAGGTATCATACCAAATATATTGATAATATTAGTAGTTTCCATTGGATATATAAGAGGAATTAATGAATCCATGATAGTAGGTATATTGTGTGGACTTTGTATGGATCTTATGTACGGAAATTTTATTGGATATTATGCCCTGCTCTATTTAACAGTAGGATTCTTAAGTGGTTATTCGAATTATTTTTATGAAAAAGACGATTACACATTACCGCTGATTTTAATTGGTGTGGGTGATTTAGTGTATGGAACTTTATTTTATATCTTATCATATTTATTACGAGCACGCTTACATGTCTTTTATTACCTTAGAAGAATTATGATACCAGAAGCAATTTATACTGTTGTCGTAGCGATTATTTTATACAAACTGATTCATCTTTTGAATGGATATATGGTTAAGTTAGAAAGTAAGGAGGAGTAATATGCTAGAAATCATTTTAGATGAGTTAAAGCGGGTTGCAAAATCAAGGCTTTTTCCAATCGCAGTTTTATTTGGATTTCTCTTTCTCGTCCTTGTGAATAAAATCTTTATCATCCAGGTAGTGGATGGAGAAAAATATGAGGCAACTGCTGAAGCGGATAATAAAAAAACAATTGAATTAAAAGCAACAAGAGGAAATATATACGATAGGAATGGAGTTTTGTTAGCATATAATGAGTTGTCCTATTCATTACAGATTGAAGATAACAATGAGTTAAAAACCAGTGAAGAAAAGAATGAAATGATTTATAGACTGATTCATTATGTCGAAGAACAAAAAGGTACCATTGCATATGATTTTCCAATGGAGTTTGATAAAAAGGGGCATATACAGTTTACTGTGGAAGGAAATTCTTTAAAGAAATTTAAAGTAAATGCTTACTCAAGAAAAAATATACACGATTTAACAGATGAAATTGAGAAAGCGGATGCGAGGGAAGTATACGATTATCTTCGTGATTATTTTAAAATTGGAGAAGAGTATTCAAAAGAAGATACATTGAAAATCATGTCTATTCGCTATATACTTTTTATTAATCGATACAATAAAAAAAGAGACGATTACATTCCGATTACACTTGCCACTAACTTATCGGAAAAATTAGTGGCGATATTAAAAGAAAACAGGGCAGATTTACCAGGTGTTGAAATCGTTGAAGAAACAAACCGAGTGTATAAGGATAGTAAATATTATGCACCAATTTTGGGTTATACAGGGACGATTTCATCAGAAGCATTACAGGAGAGTAATGAAGATTATTATACTTCTACAGATCAGATTGGTAAGTCAGGTCTTGAAGCTAAGTATGAAGAAACACTAAGAGGAAAAAAGGGATATCAGACTGTTGTAAGAAACAGTGCAGGAACTACAACGGAAGTTCTTGAAACAAAAGAGCCTGTTGCCGGAAATGATTTATATCTAACAATTGATTCCAATTTGCAAAAAGCAAGTTACGTTTTATTGGAAAAAGAATTAGCAGCTATTTTATTAGAGAGAATCTGGAATAGTAAAAGTTATGGTTCCAAAGGTACATCGTCCGATGATATCATGATTCCAATTAATGATGTGTATTTTGCACTGTTAGATAACAATGTAATTGACATTAATCATTTTTCTGCTGATGATGCAACTGCATTAGAAAAAAGTATTTATGCAAAATATGTATCAGAAGAAAAGAGCGTTTTTCAGACGCTGAAAACAAAGCTTGCATATCAAAATGAATTTGATGCTTCCGCTTTATCTAATTCTATGTCTTCTTATATGGATCAGATTTATAAAAGCCTGAAAGCAGATGGAGTGTTAAAAACGAATGAAATTGATACCAATGATGAGATATATAAGAAATATGTCAATGAAAAAACAGGATTAAATAGTTTCTTAGCACATGCAGTGGAGAAGCGCTGGATTGATTCTTCCATGCTTGACGTAGGTGATGATTACTTTACTACAGAAGAATTATATGGAAAATTATTAGATTATACATTTAATCTTTTGCAAAATGATAAAGATTTTAGTAAACTTATTTATTATAATATGATCGATACCAATCAGTTAGGTGGTAGAGATGTTTGCCTTTTGCTGTTTGAGCAGGGAGTATTAAAGAAAGACAAAGACAGTATGAATGCGTTGCAAAACGGTACTACCAGCGCGTATACGTTTATTCGAAATAAGATAAAGAATTTAGAAATAACGCCTGCACAGCTTGCACTGGAACCATGTTCGGGTTCTGTCATTATAACGGACCCAAATAACGGTGACACGTTAGCGTGTGTGACTTACCCAAGTTATGATAACAATAGACTGGCGAATACAGTTGATTCTAAGTATTACGCTACGTTATTGGCAGATAAATCAAGTCCCTTTGTAAACCGTGTAACAAAGCAGAGGATTGCACCAGGTTCTACGTTTAAGACATTTTCCTCACTTTTGGCACTGAAAGAAGGCGTAATTACTACAGGGACCAAAATAACGGATAAAGTAACCTTTACCAGTATTAAGCCAAGCCCATCCTGTTGGAGCAAGTATTCTCATGGTTCTATCAATGTTGCAGATGCAATTGGAGTATCTTGTAACTATTTCTTCTATCAAAGTGGATTTAACATGAGTAAAGATAGCAGGGGAAATTATGTGAGCAATATTGGGCTTAAAAAAATTCAAAAATATGCAAAAGAATTTGGTATGGACGCAAAATCCGGACTTGAGTTATCAGAAGATGCTCCTGTTATATCCAATACAGATGCAGTCAGAACTATGATTGGACAGGGCACAAACTCATTTGCACCTGCTCAGCTTGCAAGATGGGTGACAACAATTGCAAATGAAGGAACAAGTTTCAACTTAACACTAATTGATAAAATAACAAATGTTAATGGAAAAACCATAGAAAAGAATAAGGCAAAAGTTTATCGTAAACTTGATATCCAGAATTCTCACTGGGATGCTGTAAAGTTAGGAATGGATAAGGTGGTAAATGGACCTTCCAGCAGCATTCACCAGCATTTTAAAGACTTGGATGTAAAAGTTGCGGGAAAAACAGGTACCTCTCAGATTACGAAGAAAGTACCGAATAATGCTTTATTTATTTCTTTTGCACCATATGAAAAACCTGAGATTACGACGACTGTTGTAATTCCAAACGGATATACATCTGGAAATGCAGCACAGACTGCAAGTGAAATCTATAAATATTACTTCGCAAAAACCAAAAAGGAAAAAGCACAGATTTTAAAAGGTGAAGTTGGTAAAACAAAAGGTAATTCACATTCAAGGACGGATTAAGGGGGTTAACATGAATAACTCAGTTATCATTAAAGGTACTAAATCTGGAATCATCGTTGTATTAGATCCGACAATGGATTTTAATGAATTAAAAGAGAATGTTGCGAAAAAATTTGAAGAGTCAAAAAAATTTTTAGGCAACGCTACAATGGCCTTGAGTTTTGAAGGCCGTGAATTAACAAATGATGAACAGAGGGAAATACTAAATGTTATCAATGAAAATTCCGATTTGCACATTGTTTGTATCGTAGATACAGATAAAGAAAAGGAAAAAATATTTTCAAAGAGCTTGAATGACAGGCTTATGGAATTACAATCAAATACTGGGCAGTTTTACAAGGGAAATCTTCGTTCAGGCCAGGTGCTAGAAGTTGAGTCCAGTATCATTGTAATAGGTGATGTAAATAATGGTGCAAAAGTTGTATCAAAAGGTAATATCGTTATTCTTGGTTCGCTAAAAGGAAATGCTTTCGCAGGGGCAGCTGGCAACGCCAAAGCTTTTGTTGTGGCACTTGATATGGAACCAGTTCAAATAAGAATAGCGGATACCATTGCAAGAGCACCAGATAAGAAGAGTAAGGATGTTGTAAAAGAGCCAAAGATTGCATTTGTTGATGATGGAAATATTTATATTGAAACACTGAATAAGAGTGTTTTAAACGATATACAGCTATAAAAAATATGCATACTAGATTTATGCAATAAAGGATATGGAGGACTAAGAGTATGGGAGAAGTAATAGTTATTACGTCCGGTAAGGGTGGAGTTGGTAAAACAACAACAACTGCAAACGTTGGTACTGGATTAGCCAAATTAGGGAAAAAGGTTGTGTTAATTGATACAGATATAGGTCTTCGTAACTTAGATGTTGTCATGGGACTTGAAAACCGCATTGTGTATAACTTAGTAGATGTGGTGGAGGGAAACTGCAGAATCAAACAAGCATTAATTAAAGATAAGAGATATCCAAATTTATATCTTTTGCCATCTGCCCAGACACGAGACAAGACAGCTGTATCACCCGAACAGATGAAAAAACTGGCTGAAGAATTAAGAGATGAATTTGATTATATCCTTATGGATTGTCCAGCAGGAATTGAACAGGGATTTCAAAATGCAATCGCAGGTGCTGACAGTGCTTTGGTAGTTACAACACCTGAGGTTTCTGCTGTTCGTGATGCAGATAGAATCATTGGTCTATTGGAAGCAAACGAAATCAAAAGTACCCATCTGATTGTAAATCGTTTACGTTCGGACATGGTGAAACGCGGAGATATGATGTCAAGTGATGACGTAGTTGAAATTTTAGCAGTAGACTTAATCGGTGTTGTACCAGATGATGAAAAAATAGTAGTATCTACAAACCAAGGAGAACCTCTAGTTGGTGACGATAGTTTAGCAGGACAAGCTTATATGAATATTTGCCGCCGTGTAATGGGAGAAGAAGTACCTTTGTTAGATTTGCATGGAAAAAGCGGATTGTTTGCTAAATTGTCTTCAATTTTTAAAAAGCAGTAGGAGGGGAAACGAATGGGTTTTGCAGATTTTTTTAGGAAGAAATCTTCTGGAAACGTTGCAAAAGATAGACTAAAATTAGTTCTGGTATCAGATAGAGCAAACTGTTCACCAGAAATTATGGAACAAATAAAAAATGATATCATTAAGGTAATATCAAAATATGTGGAGATAGATGCAGATGGATTAGATATTAAAATAACGCAGACAGAGTCCGAAGGCAATAACGGTACGGTACCTGCATTATTTGCTAATATTCCAATTAAGGATCTGAAAGCTCCTAAGAAATAAGGATGAAAGAACATGTTTCAATTTAAACAGTATGACTGGAAGAAACTGAATGTTTCATTAATTATTGTTGTTACAATTCTATGTATATGCAGTGCAGTTCTCGTACGATGCGCAGCAGATACACAGTTTAAAAACAGCTATTTCAAAGGGCAAATCATTACAATGTTTGCAGGTTTGTTCGTATTAGCTGTTGTATCACTAATCGATTATCATTTTATATGCAGGTTTGTACCTGTCTATTATGTACTCGGTACGATCATGGTATTTGCCACAAAGCATAAACCTTTTGGTACTGATTTGGGTACTGGATCCTGGCGCTGGCTGAAGATTGGTTTTAACTTTCAGCCTTCTGAAATTGTTAAGATTATTTTGATTCTGACGCTTGCTGTATACTTTGAACGGCGCCTGGAAAAAATGGATCGTTTTACAACTTTCATATTTGGTGGTATTATAATGGCAATACCAACTTTTTTTGTAATGATTCAGTCTGATTTATCATCAAGTCTTGTTATGGTTTTTATTTTTGCTATAATGGTTTATGCATCGGGACTGGATTACAAGATAGTTGGTTCGGTATTAGCTATTTCAATACCAAGTGCTATCGCTTTATTCTGGTATATTGTGTATTCAGGTAAGGGACCACTTCGTGGTTATCAGTATGACCGTATTGCAGCGTGGTTAGATCCGGAATCATATAAATTAGATGAAGCATATCAACAGCTGCATTCCATACAATCAATCGGATCAGGTCAGTTGTTGGGAAAATTATTTACAGATCCAGCTGCAGAAAGACATTATTCGTTCTACGTCGATGTTACGGAAAGTGATTTTATCTTTACCGTAATGGGAGAGGAACTTGGATTTATTGGTTGTTGTGTAATTTTAGCACTATTGGCAATCGTTATAATAAAGTGTTTGCGTACAGCCAAAGCAGCTAGAGACTATCAAGGAAGAATCATTGCGATAGGTATTGCATCTATGTTTATGTTTCAGGTTTTTGCAAATGTAGGTGTAGCAACACTGATTTTACCAAATACGGGACTTCCGCTTCCTTTTATCAGTAGAGGTTTAAGTTCAACTTTAAGCTCAATGATAGGGATTGGTATGATTATAAATATCGGATTGCAGTCTCGATATGGCTCCCGAAGTGGATTTTCAATGAGTGATTACGACCAAAGGGGGAATTATTAATGAATATTGGATTGATTGCACATGATGCAAAGAAAAAATTGATGCAGAATTTCTGTATTGCGTACAGAGGTATTCTTAGCAAACATGAGATTTACGCAACAGGTACAACAGGTAGACTGATTGAAGAAGTTACAAACTTATCCATTCATAAATACCTGGCAGGCCACCTTGGTGGTGAACAGCAGTTAGGTGCTCAGATCGAGCACAATGAAATTGATTTGGTGATTTTTTTAAGAGATCCGTTAACAAAGAAGTCTCATGAGCCTGATGTGAATAATGTGTTTCAGCTTTGTGATACACATAATATTCCGTTGGCAACAAATCTTGCAACGGCAGAGCTTTTAATTAAAGCACTAGATCGTGGTGATTTGGACTGGAGAGAAATATTAAAATCTTAGTAAGGTGAAGGCATGAAAAAAAGGTTTTTAGCAGCTGTTTTAAGTATGTGTCTGCTCCTTTGCGGGTGTTCTAAAAGTGATGTCATGCTTTCCTATCACAGTGATTCAAATAGTATGACGCTTGCAGGTTTAGATAATGGCGGCGAGAGTCAGCTATTTGCTGCTGACCTTAGTGTTATCCCGGAAGGGGAAGACAACGGCACAGACAGAAAATTAACAGCAGGAAGCGTATTATTAGTTGATGCCACAGAAAATGAAGTGGTCTATGCGGATAACATTTATCAAAAAATGTATCCGGCAAGTATAACAAAGATTGTAACAGCATTAGTTGCATTAAAAAACAGCAAATTGGACGATATCGTTACAATATCCCATGATGCTGCTAATATAACGGAGCCAGGAGCAAAGCTTTGTGGCTTTAAAGAAGGCTGTACCATTTCCATGAGAGAGTTGCTTACGGCATTTCTTGTATATTCGGGAAATGATGCAGGTGTCGCAATTGCAGAACATGTTGCAGGTACTGTAGAAAAATTTGCAGATATGATGAACGCGGAGGCGAAGGAAATTGGAGCCACGCATTCACACTTTGTAAATCCACATGGATTGCATGATGACAATCACTATACAACGGCTTATGACATTTATTTGTTCTTCAATGAGCTGGTTAAGAATTATGGCGCATTTGTAGACATAATAAGTCAAGGAAGTGTCAAAATCGAATATAAAGGTCCAGACGGTTTTTATGCAAGCCGAACCTTTATGAGTACTGACAGATATCTTGTTGGAACGCAGACACCACCAGAAGGAGTATCTGTTATTGGAGGAAAAACAGGAACTACTGGTTTAGCAGGTTCTTGTCTGGTATTATACAGTGAGGGAGAAAATACTCACAGATATATATCTGTTATTCTAAAGGCAGCTACTGGAGATGACTTATTTACGCAGATGAACGATTTATTAAGCAAAATAACTCACTCCTAAGAAAGCAGTATTATAGTATAAAGTAGCGAGAGATTTCTTCATAAATATAGTTATTTTACACATATAATATACTGTTCGAGACTATGAAATTATGAAATTATGGTAGCTAAAAAGCATAAAGGAGGAGTATATATGGTACAAATTATTGCAGGTGAAACAGGAAAAGGGAAAACAAAAGAACTTATTAGAATGGTCAATGATGAGGTACGAACCATAGGGGGGAGAATCGTATACTTAGATAAGACGAATAAACATATGTATGAATTAAGCAACAAAATTCGTTTAGTGAATGTGAAAGATTATATGACTCTAAGCAGTGAAGAATTTCTTGGATTCTTGTCTGGAATCATTTCGCAGGATAGTGATATAGAAAAAATCTATATCGATAGTTTCTTAAAAGTCGCCTGCGTTGATATCTCCAAATTACAGGGCATATTAGAGAAAATAGACGAACGCTCTAGGATGTTAAAGGTTGATTTTGTACTAAGTATCTCTCTCGAAAAAGAACAGCTTCCTTTGGATTATCAGAAGGCAGTAGTATTATCTCTATAGAAAAATAGCTGAATTTTATATAAATAGCTCCAACTTAGATAACATGGTTGGAGCTATTTTTGGATCTTATATTTGTTTTAATTATCCTCTGTAGCAATTAATCTGCTAAAGAAGCTTAATGTGTACAATCCGCTAATTCCTACTAAAGCATAAATAACTCTGGATAACCATGTCATTTCGCCGAATAGGACGCTCACTAAATTAAAATCTAGGAAGCCAATTAGGCCCCAGTTAATTGCACCAATAATAACTAGAACTAGTGTAATACAATCGATAACTTTCATAGTTATGCCTCCTTAATTGTGTTACTATTAGTTTTACCAGTTATTAATTTTATATACTATTTTTTAAATTAGGACTTTAAAAATAATAGTAAAACAAGTATAATGGTTTTTGATATATGAGGAGGTTTTTTTTTGAGTAGAAAAAATAGAAACGTAGTAAAATATAGGAGACCAATTCGCTTAAATGTCGGATCTGTTATTTTTCTATTTATTTTTATTTACTTGGTCGTTATCGTTATTTCTTATTTTTCTAGTAATCGTAGTTCAGTCTATGAAGTCGTACAAAAACGAATCGCCGATAATAATACCTGCGAGGGGGTTATTCTTCGAAGCGAAAAGGTGGAAAGCAGCAAGACAGCAGGATACATTAGTTATTATGTAAAAGATGGAGATCGCGTTTCAAAAAAATCAACAGTCTATTCTGTTGATGAAAGCGGTAAAATATACGACACACTGGTTGCAAATCAAGAGAACCAGAAAATTACATCAGAAGATAATACAAAGGTGCGTAATTATCTAAAATCTTTTCAGAAAAATTTTAGTTATAGTAATTATAGTACAGTATCAGATTTAAGGTGTAACATAGACAAGACAATATTAGACTTTTCCCATTTGGCACTTTCCGATGCTATGCAGGAACTTGTCAAGAATACGGGCACAACCTCCACATTTCAGTTAATCCCAACTAATACAAGTGGAATCTTTTATTCAACACTTGATGGATTTGAGTCTTTGAAGGAAGACGAAATCACCACGGATACATTTAAAAAGAAGGTGGAGAATAAGTCGATTTCTTATGATACAGCTATTACCAAAGGTACACCAATTTATAAGATTATTACCAGTGAGTCCTGGTCTATTGTCTTAAATCTAAGTAAAGAGCAGTATAAGAAACTGGTAGAAAAGGAAGACAGCACCGATGGTACGCCACGAGTATCCATTCGTTTTGCAAAGAACGGTTTCGAGACAACTGTTCCATATAAGACATTTACAAGAGGAGACGGTTATTTTGCAACGCTTTCTTTGGAAAAATATATGATATCCTATATGGATGACCGTTTTATAGAAGTAGAACTACTGTTAAATTCTGCAGAAGGGTTAAAAATTCCTAAGTCAGCTTTGACGGAAAAAGAATTTTATGAGGTACCAATCTCGTACTTTACAACTGGTGGTGAAAATAATGCATCTGGGTTGGTGAAAAAAGTATATAGTAAATCAGGCGATGTTAACTATGAATTCGTCGAAAAGAGTTTGGTTTCAAAAGTAGATGATGAATATGCCTACATAGAGAAGTCTGGATTTGATTCAGGTTCCATTATTCAGAATGTAGATACACAGGAAGAATATACGATTGGAAAAACAGGCACTTTAAAAGGCGTATACAATGTAAACAAAGGATATTGTGTCTTTAAGCAGGTAGAAATTTTATATGAAAATAATGAATACTGTATTGTAAGCAATAAAACATATAATGGATTATCAAATTATGATCATATTTTATTGAATTCTACGACTGCTTCAGAAAATCAGATTATAAAGTAAACCAAGAAATAGATGCCATTTATGATTCTAGGTGTTTATTATGGACAGAAAACAAAGGAGCTGATAGTATGATCCATGAAAACTTAGCAGAGGTGGAAGAACGAGTAGCAAAGGCATGTAAACGTGCAGGGCGTAATAGAGAAGAAGTAACTTTAATTGCTGTAAGTAAAACAAAGCCAGTGGAAGATGTCAGGGAGGCAATGGCTGATGGAATCATTGATTTTGGTGAGAACAAAGTGCAGGAAATTATGGACAAGTATGAAGCAATACCAGAAAAACTGAATTGGCACATGATTGGTCATCTGCAGAGGAATAAAGTAAAATATATTGTGGATAAAGTATGTTTGATTCATTCTGTTGATTCTCTCCGTCTGGCAAAGCAGATTGATGAGGAAGCAAAGAAGAAAAACCTGGTTTGTCCAATATTGGTTGAAGTAAATGTTGCTGGAGAAGATACAAAATTTGGTGTATCCGTAGAAGAGACAGAAGATTTAATTCGTGAGATAGCAAAATTATCGAATGTACAGGTAAGAGGTCTTATGACCATTGCGCCGTTTGTCGACAATCCAGAAGACAATCGAGTGCATTTTAAAACACTTAAGAATTTATCAGTTGACATTAAAAGGAAAAACATTGATAATATAGATATGAGTATTCTTTCTATGGGAATGACAGGTGATTATGAGGTTGCAATAGAAGAAGGCGCTACAATGGTTCGTGTTGGAACAGGCATATTTGGAAAGAGAAATTATAATATATAGGAGTTTGATAAAAATATGGCTAATATGATTAAGAATTTTCTTGGCTATTTTAGGCTAGGAGAAGAAGATGATGATTACGAAGATTATATGGATGAAATGGATGATAAAGAACGTAATCGAATGGAGCGTGAGCGTATCCGCGAGATGGAACGAGCACAGAAGACGGAAGCTTCTGTAGAGCGTAAATTAAACAGAAGAACAAAAGAAGTTGATGTACCTGATTTCACGGAAAGCCGCCGTGATAAATCATTAAGAGCAGATAAAACTTCTAGCAGTAAAATAGTGCCTATCAGAACGACTACAAAAGGGTTGGAAGTATGTATTATGAAACCTTCCACATTTGAGGATTCACAAGATATTTGTGATATGTTATTAACTGGAAGAGCAGTTGTTGTCAATCTCGAGGGATTTGATCCAGATGTTGCACAGAGAATCATGGACTTTATATCCGGTGCTGTGTACGCAATTGGAGGAAAGCTGCATCAGATCTCAAGATATATTTTCATTTTTTCACCAGATAACATTGATATATCTGGAGATTATTTGGATTTAGTGCCTGTAGATGGATTAGGTGTTCCAACAATAAACAAGGAATTTTAAATGTTATGTTCAATGAGAAACTTGTATATCAGGTTTCTCATTATTGTATTTAAAGCATAGGGTACTGAGAGGCAAAAATGTATGATGCAGGAAAAAGAAGAAAATCTTTTGAAGAATAGGTTTATGGAGCTGGCATGTGTGGCTGAACGGAGAGGAATTCCTTTTTATACTGATTTTTTGAATCTGAATGAACAAAGTATTCTCTATAGTATGGAAAAACAGCTTAAGTTTGTGACGATACATGGATTTGGCGGATATGAACTGGCAGAGCGCAAAATATATGGTTTTTTAGGGAGAGATTCCTATTATGCATATTCTTTCGAAGCTGAAGAGGAACAAGAAGTGCTTCCATTTCCTTTGTCCGTTATCAAGATAACAGTAAAGAATGAAAAGTTTAGTGATAAGCTGACACATAGAGATTATTTAGGGGCTATTTTAAATCTGGGAATTGACCGATCTAAAATAGGAGACATATTAGTCGATTTTCCAAATGCCTTTGTATTCTGTAAGGAAGAGATTGGAGAATATATAGCAGATAATCTAGCAAAGATTAAACATACTCAAGTTGATTGCTGCATAACAGAAAGGCAAAACTTTCATTATGAACCAAAATACGAAGAAATTAGAAAGTCAATTTCGTCGATACGGCTTGATGCAATTATCGCAGCTGCATTCGGAGGTTCCAGAAGCAGTTTAAGCAGTTTAATCACAGGAGAGAAAGTTTATGTTAATGGTAAATTGGTTTGTTCTAATAGTTATGTATTGAAAGAAGGCGATATGGTATCTGTTAGGGGATATGGCAAGTTTCGTTTTCAGGAGATACAGTCGCAGACAAAAAAAGGACGTACCTATGTGCTATTGCAAAAATATATATAGGAGGATAGGGTAAGATGCTTACACCAATTGAAATTCAAGGGATTATATTTAAGACAGGACGAGGTTACAAAAAGGATGATGTGGATTCCTTTATGAAAGCGTTACATCATGATTATGAAATCATGTACAAGGAAAACAAGGAGTTAAAAGAAAAAGTTACAACGTTAAGTGAGGGTGTGCAGTATTATAAGAATTTAGAAAAAACCCTGCAGAAAGCTTTGGTCTTAGCAGAAAAAACTTCAGAAGAAACAAAAATTGCAGCGCAAAAGCATGCAGAAGCTATTGAAAATGAAGCAAGACTGAAAGCTGACCATATGCTGTATGAAGCAAGACAAGAAGTTCATCAAATAGAAGCAAAAGCACAAGAACTGTTACAAAACTTTGAATTATATAAAGTGCAGTTTAAACAGATTTTAAACTCACAGATGGAGCTTGTGAATAGTAGTACTTTTGACATCATGAAGAAAGAATTTGATTTGCCTGCATGTGAAAAGGAGGAAAATCAGAGTAAAGAGCCAAAGGATGTGAAGTTAGAGGTAAAAGAAACTTTGGATACGAAAAAGCCAATCAAAGAACCTGTGAACGAAGAAAAGAAAAGTACCACACCAAAGACACCAGATGTGTTTGATATTGAGAAGGAATTGGCAAGTTCAATTGTTGAAATTGAAAAAGAAGCAAAAACGGAATTAAAAAATGAAGTAACAGTGAATAAAGAAGATCCATCTGAGAATGGGAAAAAGTCAGCTCCAAAGCATTCTGAAATGGAGACAGAAGTTAAAACAGAAGCAAAGACAGATACAAAAACAGAATCGGAAATAAAGACGGAATCAGATACAGCTGATGATGAAACTGATTTAGAAATCAAAATGCTTCAAAAGCTTTTAAATGAAATAAAGAAGAATAATGAGCCAGATGCAAATGATGAGGAATTTGAATTTATAAACACAGACACTGACGAATAACAATCAGAATGGAGGAGAACAATGAAAAACGTTCTAACTGTAAGTGATAAAGGCAAGGAAATATACGATATTGTGTACGAAAAAGATTTTTCAGGATTGTATGAAATGTTACAGCAATTAGATTTACAAAAACGTAAAATCTGTATTGTCTCAGATACGAATGTTGCAGAATTATATTTAGAGGAAGTAAAAGAACAGTTAAGTAAAGCAGCAAGTTTTGTAACTTCATATGTGTTTCCAGCAGGAGAGTGTTCTAAAACCATTGATACGGTACAGCTTGTATATGAACATTTGATTTTAAATCATTTTGATCGAAATGATATGCTTGTAGCTCTAGGAGGTGGGGTCGTAGGGGACCTGACTGGCTTTACTGCTGCAACTTATCTTAGAGGAATCCGTTTTATTCAGGTGCCAACTTCCTTGTTGGCAATGGTCGACAGCAGTGTTGGCGGTAAAACGGGAGTTGATTTTATGAGTTACAAAAATATGGTTGGTGCCTTTCATCAGCCAGTAGCTGTGTATATGAATATTTCTATCCTAAATACACTAACAGAAGAACACTACTATAATGGGTTCGCAGAAATCGTAAAATACGGTATGATACAAGATGCAGAATTTATTTCCTGGTTAACAGATCATTTAGACAGTATCTATTCTCATAATCAGAATGTGTTACAAGAGATTGTATACAGATCCTGTCTGTTTAAGCGAGATATCGTCCAGCGTGATGTTACGGAAAAAGGTGAGCGTGCATTACTGAATTATGGACATACCATAGGGCATTCTATTGAAAAAAATAGTAACTTTTCACTTCTTCATGGACAGTGTGTTGCACTTGGTATGGTAGCAGCACTATATATCGGTGTCAAGCGAGGCCAAGTTATGAAAGATGATTTGGGAGCATTTGAAGGATTATTAGAGAGTCTTCATCTTCCAACTCGTATCCATGGCTATAACATTGAGGAAATACTCCAAGGTACAAAGAATGATAAGAAAATGGAGGCCGGTTCCATTAAATTTATTTTACTCGAGCGTATTGGAAAAGGTTATATCGACAATACTGTAACAGATGAAGAAATGCGTGATGCAATCTCTTATCTGATGAAATAAGAAAGGCATATAAGGAATTGTAAAATGAAATATTTAAAAGGTTTTTTTTGTGTGATTATCCTTGTGCTACTTGACCAGTTAACAAAGTATTGGGCAGCCACAACATTAAAAGGAAACAATCCTATTGTCATTTGGAAAAATGTATTCGAACTTCAGTACTTAGAAAACAGGGGAATTGCTTTTGGATTGTTTCAAAATAAAACGATTGTATTTGTTATTTTTACTATTATTATTCTGGGAGTTGTAATCTATTATTTTTATAAGGTTCCAGCTATAAAGAGAATGAGACCTTTGCAGTTTGCAATGATATTACTTGCATCAGGTGCAGTTGGAAACTTAGTTGACCGTATCATGAATAACTTTGTGATAGATTTTATATATTTTAAATTAATTAATTTTCCAATATTCAATGTAGCAGATTGTTATGTAACAATCTCTCTTATATTGTTAATATGGCTGATTTTATTTTATTATAAAGAAGAGGAATTAGACTTTCATGCAAAATGATGAAAAAGAGAAATTAGAACAGGAAATATTAGAGTTCCAGGTAACGGAGGGCGAGGAAAATCAACGTATCGACAAATATCTAAGTATTTGTATGACGGGTAGTTCCCGTTCCTATATACAAAAACTAATAAAAGATGGAAATGTAACCATTGAGGATAAGCCGGTTAAGGCAAATTATAAAGTCGTTTCAGGAAATAAGATTCATGTAAGAGTTCCTGAGCCAGAACAGTTGGACATTGTGCCAGAAAATATTCCATTAGATATCCTGTATGAAGATTCGGATATCATTGTGATTAATAAAGGAAAAGGAATGGTGGTTCATCCAGCAGCTGGACATTATTCTGGAACCATTGTCAATGGTCTTCTCTATCATTGCAAAGATGAGCTATCTGGTATCAATGGAGTTATGAGACCAGGTATCGTTCATCGTATTGATATGAATACAACAGGTGTTATCGTTATCTGTAAAAATGATAAGGCTCATAATTGTATTGCAGCCCAGCTCAAGGAGCATTCTATTACGAGAGAATACCATGCGATTGTTTACAACCATTTCTCCGAGACTGAAGGAAAAGTCGATGCTCCTATCGGAAGACATCCTGTAGAACGTAAAAAGATGGCAATCAATTATAAAAACGGAAAGAATGCTGTAACCCATTATGAAGTGATTCAGGATTTAAAGCAAAATTTCTCTTATATCAAATGTCATTTGGAAACAGGTAGAACACATCAGATTCGTGTGCATATGGCAAGCATTCAGCATCCATTGCTTGGAGATGATGTGTATGGACCAAAACGTTCTAATTATCAGCTGCAGGGGCAGACACTGCATGCAAAAACACTAGGATTCATTCATCCAACTACCAATGAGTATGTAGAATTCTCTGCACCTTTGCCAGATTATTTTTCAGACTTACTAAGAAAATTAAGCTAAATCTGCTACCCCTTTGCGTAAATTGGACATTAAGGGGTAGTTTTACGAAAGATTAAGTGGTGAAATGCATTGAAGAAAATACGACTTCATGAAGGAGAATCAAATGTAAGGAGACTCAATATGAAAAAAAACATTTATAAGTGGTTTATTACACTATCGATTCTATTTATCAGCTTGACAGGAATAAAACAAGATACTGTCCATGCCTCAGGTAAAAGTTATGGGCTTTTGATAAGCAATTCAAAGGGGCATTATACATATTACGATTTAAATGGTGTGAAGGGAACCCAGAGAATTGAGAAGAACTCAGCGGGAAAGGTTATGGTTCCATTGAAAAAGGTATGTTCTTATATGCCAGCTATTTCTTACGATTACGATTGGAACACACAAAAAGCAACAATCAAGAATAGAAAAAATGGAAAAAAGATAGTAGTTCGCAAAAATTCACAATATATTGATACTTATGCAAGTAAAAATGCCAAGGCCAAGAAGGTGAAATTATCTGCAAAATCGTATCTTTCATCAGGTAGTAATGCATTAATGACAGATGTAAATGCATTAAAATATGTATTTACAAAAACAACTGGTTACAAGTTCTATTCCAATGCAAATTCTAGCGGTAAAAAAGCAATTGGTGATGGTTTTTACAATTCGCCTAATATTAGAGGAATTATTGTCTATAATCCATATGCAGCAGTTAGTGCTCTTCCAAAGGCTTCAGCAGTAAGCTATGTTAGTGAAAAAGATTTGTCAAATATTGTGAAAGTGACAATCCCAGAGGGCTATTCAGCCGCGCAAATTGCAAACCTAATGGTGAATAAGGGAGTATGCCAGTCAACAAGAGCATTTTTGCAAGCAGTGAATTCCGTATCGCCATCCTCATACTGGTTTTTAAAAGAGGTGAAAAAGTCATCTACCAGATGCTTTTATTTAGAAGGTTATTTATACCCTAGTACCTATGAGTTTTACAAAAATACCAGCCCAGCTAGTGCAATAGCAACAATACTAAAAAATACAGGAAATCAATATACAAAGCAGCAACAAGCACGTGCAAAAGAACTTGGTTACACAATGGATCAGGTGTTGACAATAGCTTCTATCATTGAAAAAGAAGTTTCACTAGCGAAAGAGCAGCCCAATGTATCATCTGTTTTGCATAATCGCTTGGATGTAGGGATGAAGCTTCAGTGTGATGCGACAATCTATTATGTAGAACGATATATTAAGCCTTATATAACCGGTGATGTGAATCGTTACAATGCTTATTATAATACGAACAAATGTAAGGCACTGCCAAGCGGGCCAATTTGCAATCCAGGTAAAAAGGCAATACAGGCTGCACTTTATCCGAATGAAACAAACTATTTTTATTTTTGTTCTGATAAAAACGGCATGTATTACTATGCAGAAACGTATGAAGAACATCTACAAAATATAGAAAAAATTAAATAATCAAGTAAAATTGCAGAAGCTGCTTATTCATGATTGGATGAGCAGTTTTTTTTATTTTTGAAAATTACTTGGACGACACAAATTCTTTACATAGATTTTACATAACAGTGTGGTGAATTTAACAATTATTCTTTACAATGAGATCAATATAAACGGAATGAGGTGACATTTGTTCTTACATATAAGAACAAAATATTATGACAATAACGAATGTATTTGGCCTAATGGGCGGTCTTGCTCTATTTATATTTGGTATGAACCTAATGGGAGACGGTTTAAAACAAATGGCAGGCTCATATCTAAAGAAAATTTTGGAGAAACTAACAGCTAATCAGTTTATAGCAATGCTAGTTGGCGCTGGATTAACTGCTTTAATCCAAAGCTCAAATGCAATGTGTGTAATGGTTGTAGGTTTTGTAAATGCGGGAGTTATGCAGTTAGAACGCTCAGTTGGAATTTTAATGGGTGCAAAAATTGGTACAACTATGACCGGCCAGCTCATTGCCTTTAACATTACAGAAGCTGCTCCAGTTATCGCCTTTGCAGGCGTAGCATTAACGATGTTTTCAAAGAAAAAGAAAGTACGTTGCCTCGGTCAGATTATTGCAAGCTTAGGCGTATTGTTCATCGGTTTAGGTAAGATGAGTGAAGCGATGAAACCACTTCGAGATGTACCATGGTTTAGAGATGTGCTTGCAGGATTATCCAATCCTTTGTTAGCAGTTTTAATAGGTATTATTTTCACTGTAATTATTCAGAGTGCTTCGGCTTCTGTTGGTGTATTACAGGTTATGGCTATGAGTGGGATTATCGGATTTGAACATGCATTCTTTGTAATGATGGGAATGAACATTGGTGCAAGTGTTGCACCAGCGATTGCATCTATCGGCGGAAGAAAAGATGCAAAACGAGTGGCACTAATCGTTGTTCTATTTGAAAGCTTTGGTATGCTGCTCTTCTTGATACTTGCACAGTTTACTCCAATATTAGATTTGATTGCAAGTACTTCTCATGACCCAAGTAGACAGTTGGCCAATGCGAATACAATATTTAACTGTACAACAGTAGCAGTATTATTGCCGTTTGCAGCACACTTAGCAAAATTGTCACAGTGCATTATTCGTGGTGAGGATGAGCAAGAAGAATGTAAGCTCAAATTCATTAACGAAGCTGGTTATCAGTCAAGTCCAGTTTTAGTTGAGCAGATTGATTCTGAAGTAAAACGTATGATGGATTTAGTAAAAATTAATTTAGACCATGCCACAAAAACGTATTTTTCCGATAAGACATTTGATACAGAAGAGTTTGGTAATATAGAAGAAACGATAGATTTCTTAAATCGTGGTATCACAGATGCTTTAATACGTGCAAGTGCAATGGAAACAACGGATGAGGAAGCAAAACATGTTGGTAATTTATTTCATGTAATAAGTGATTTAGAGCGTATTGGTGACCATGCAGAAAATTTATTAGGTTATGCTAATAGAATTATAGAAAATAATTTGACCATATCAGAAGATGCTAAGAATCAGCTTGATAGTCTGGTAAAGAATATTTATATTATTTATCAAGAAGCGTGTGAGCATTTATATTGTCCAGAACAGATTCGATATGATCAGATTTATCAATTGGAAGATCGTATTGATAATATAGTAGAAGATATGAAAACGGATAATATTAGACGTTTGAATGAATCTATTTGCAAGTCACAGGAAGGACTTATCTTTGTTGAGACATTGGTGGATTTAGAACGTATATCAGACCACTGCCTAAATATTGCTCAGGCATCTAGAATTCGTTATCATCATACAGTTGTAGAGGAAAAGGTTTTAGAACCTGTACAGGCTGTTCAGTAAATAGAAAAATAAGTATAAACTGACAAAGTGTAAAGAAAGAGTAACAGTAGTACTATTACTCTTTCTTTTTTTAGGTTTTCTGTTATAATTGTAGTATGATAATGGATTTGAAGTACATAATGAGGGGGTATTTTTATGAAAAAATTGAATTGTGCATTAGGAGGTGGAGTGTTTTTAGGAGGAGCTGCTTACCTTATAAGTAAGCACAAAAAGAAAAAACTAAGAAAAAAGTACAATCTGTTAGATGAAATTTCTGATAAAGATTTATTTGTTATACCTAAATTTGTATGCAATCCTACAGGTTTTATGATTATGAATAAGTTACAAACGGGAGGACAGGGAGAATACGTTCAAGGAGTCAAACGCACAGTTCGTCGGATAACTAGTTTTGATAATGAGAAAATAGAACTCTATATATATGAACCTGAAGATTCAGAAAAGGAAATGCTGCCTTGTCTTGTTTATTTCCATGGTGGAGCATATTTTATAGATTACTTACCAGGATATCATAGAATACTAGAAAATTATGCAAAGAATGTAAGGTGCAGAGTTGTTTCTGTGAGGTATAGGACGCTTGTTGATGTTACATATAAATCGAGTTTAAAAGACTGTTATCAAGGATTATTATGGGCTTACAACAATGCAGAGCAATTAAAGATTGATAAGAAACACATAGCAATTGGTGGGGATAGCGCTGGTGGAACATATGCTGCTGCAGTTACGCATCTTGTAAGGGAGTGGAATGGACCTAAATTATGTTATCAGATGTTAATTTATCCAGCGACAGATATGTCTGTGTCTTCAGAGTCAGCAAAAAGATTCGTAGATACACCTGGTTGGAATTCAACCTGTAGCCGTAGTACATTTAAGTACATTATACCTACTTTAGATGATGAAACACGTCCGTATTTTAATTTAATTGAGCAGAAAAATTTTGAGGGATTGTGCGATGCTTATGTTGAGGTTGAAGAAAATGATTGCCTGCATGATGATGGAGAGAAATATGCATGGTTATTAAAAGAAAATGGTTATGATGTTTATTATAATGATATGAAGAATACGTATCATGGATATGATCAAAACCAAGATCTTAAAGTATCAAAAGGTGTTATGAAATTAAGATATGAGTTACTAAGAAAAGCTTTTGCGGTAGAATAAGAAGGAGGAGTTTGATGAAGAAAAGTATTGTGGGTATTGCAGCTCTTGCAGGAGGGGCTGCGCTTGTATGTAAGAATCGTAAGGACTATTATAAAAAATATAATATACTTCCAGAGTACAGAACTATATTTAGGTTTACATTTAAAAAGTATATGATTAACAAGACGTGTATGGATTTTATGAATAAGGGGCTTGAGAATAAAATAAGCTATCCTGCAGGTGTGACACTTTGTACAAGAACCATTCCGACGTATGATGGAACTAAGATACAGGTGCATATTATGGAACCGGAAAATGTAGCAGAAGACGAAGTACTGCCTTGTCTGGTATATTATCATGGTGGCGCTTATGTTATGGATCTTAGCGCCAGTTATTTTGATTTAGTGTCTAATTACGTGAAGCAGGCACGATGTAAAGTGGTTATGCCAAATTACAGAACACTATATAAAGCAACAGCTGATGCTTGTTTTGAAGATGCATATTCTACTTTGGTTTGGACATATGAAAATGCTGATATACTACATATTGATAAAGAACGAATTGCAGTAGGTGGTGACAGTGCAGGAGGAGGACTCACAGCAGCGGTTACACATATGACAAGAGATAGAAAAGGTCCTGAAGTGTGTTTCCAGATGATGATATATCCAGCAGTAGATGATTCTTTATCTACAGAGTCAATGAAAAAATATACAGATTCGCCGATATGGAACGCAAGAGCCAATAGAAAAATGTGGAATGAAGTGAAAAAGAGTTTATCTTCTGAGATGGAAAGATATGCATCGTCCCTTTCTAATGAGAACTTTACCGGATTATGCAACGGTTACATAGAAGTCGAAGAATTCGACTGCCTTCATGATGAAGGAAAACTCTATGCTGAAAAATTGATGGAGAATGGATATGAAGTAGAACTGAATGATGTGAAAGGTACATTTCATGGTTATGACCAGAGTAATGGAAAGTTATTTGGAAAGCAAATCATAGAATTGCGTTCAGACAGATTAAGAAAGGCATTCTTAAAAGAGAATTAAGTACAAGTTTAAGTATGGCAGGTTCATGAAATCACGATTAATTTAATGGTTTATTACTTAGAAGGCAGGATAAGTCACATATGCTTATCCTGTTTTTCCCTTATAGGAAAGTCTTCTGCCAGTCCTTACCTATAAGGAAAAAAGCACCTAAAAAACAGAGGCTGGATGCACACGAACGGGTAAGGAAGTTAGTCGCTAAAGAACAGCGACACCCGCTCGGCGTGGCAAAGTGCCTTCTTCCTCAAGATTGGGGGTAGGGGAGTTAAGAGTGTCGAAGACACTTTGTTCTATTAACTCTATGGACTTATTGATAATATTTCATACTTTAAAAAGTATTTGAAATACACTAGAAAATAGGATACAATGATAAAGGAATGGAACAGGAAGAAAGAGAGTGTAATAATGGAATTTATTAGGATAGACGAGAATACAGTTCGTTGTATTGTAAATGAAGATGACATGAGAGAATATGACGTTGAGATAGATGATTTCCTTAAAAATAAAAGTAAAGTGCAAGAGTTTCTACATAATATTGTAGAAAGAGCGTCGGATGAAATCGGATATGAGCCCAAGGATGGCTTGTTAGCGATGCAGATTATGATGTTGCCGAAAAATCGACTGGCTATTACATTTTCAGAAAAGATGGAAGAAGGTGGAGAGCTTGGCGACCTAATTCAACAGGTAGCTGGCGCAACGCTTGAAAAAGTAGCATCTTTAAAAGAATTATTTGAAGATGAAGAATCGAATGAGAAAAGTGAGCCACAAAAAACAGGCAAAAAGAAAAAGGCACAAACCGTTTCCATGCGAATATTTGAATTTGATTCGATGAACGAATTTGAAGAATTCACAGCTGTTATTTCGAACAAGCTAAATGTGAAAAGCAGTTTATTTAAGGATGAACAAAGTAAGCGGTTTTATGTTATTCTTGAGAAGGGAAGGCTTTCAAAAGTTAATTTTAGTTTTGTGTGCCAGACAGCTACTGAATATGGAAAATTCATTTCGGATAAAGAAGATAGAAAAGCGTATATAGAAGAACATTTTGCTTGTATAATAGCAGCGAAGGCTATTAAAATTATCAAGAAATTAAGTGAGGTTGATTCTTAATATAAGGAAGTCAACCTTATTTTTTCACAAAATTTTCTAGTATTATTCACATTTGAAAAATAATAGGTAGTAAACTATTGAGGAGGAAATATAAATGGAGAATAATTTGTGGAGTGTGAACAAAAAGAACATCGAGAATGATATTAAGGTAGTGCTGGATTTATTATCAAAAAAGTACAAGTTGGAAGAATTGGAATGTAGTGAGTTTAAAAAGCTGAAAATACAGAATATGGACTACACAGTTAGGTGTTTTAAAATAGATGGGGTAGGACATTTGACAATTATGGATTCAAGAGAATCCCAGGGATTGCAGATGGTTTCAATTGTAGTAGCGTCATACTTTAAAAATCTACCTCTACTGTCGTCTGATTTTATGTACATAAAAGAAAAGAGGAATTTTTTAGTGGAAATTTATGATCTTGTTCCAGAACGAGACGAAGTATATATTGAATTTATTCGAAAATTTCAACAGATGAAAGAAGCGTTGGATTTACCGGATATGAAACTGAAAGAAAACTGGTATGACGCTATTCGACCTGTTTGTACGGCAAAAATAGCTACACCGGAAGAAGATAATGCAATTTTGGCTTTTATTAACGATACCTTTAGATTGTTTATAGAGATGGAACAAAGTGTTCATGAGCTTGACAAAGAAGAACGTCAATGTAAGTGGAACATAACGCAAGATTATACGGATAAATTAATCAATAGTGGTAGTTCTTCGGCTAATATATTTAAGGCAGTATTAGGACCTGATAAAACAAAGGAATTCTTTGACAATATTTTCTTTGGATTAAAATTTAACATCCCATCATGATATAATATTTCGTTTTGAAAGTACTAGAACACAATTGAGGAGAAGACATGAGAGATAAAGTGAAACTGGATTTTTATGATGCATTTCAATGTATTGCACACCAGTGTTCCATTACCTGTTGTCAGGAATGGAAGATAGAAGTAGATGACAATACTTATAAAAAGTGGAATTCGTTAAGCCTCCAGAAAGCTGGGGAAAAAAACTTGAGTGAATACGTTGAGACTAAGGATGATAGCAGAGTTATATGTTTAAATTCTGAAAATAAATGTCCCTTTTTAAATAAGGAAAAATTATGTAAGCTGGTACTAGAGCTAGGGGACGAAACCCTTTCTAATACATGTAAGACATTTCCAAGAGAAATTCATGAATTCGATAACCGAGTAGAATATTCGTTAGTATCCTGTTGCCCTGAAGTGATAGATATGCTAAACAGACAAGAAAAATTAACATTTGACATGAACATAGAGTTTCGTTGTCAGGATACGTTATTTCAGATTAGACAATTACTGATTTCCATTATACAAAAACAGGAGTATTCGCTGTCGGAATCCCTTATGATAGGGTATTATATTCTACAGGAACTAATCGAAGGAAGAAGTTTAAACTGGGAACGTTATCGGGATGACGTAACAGTAAAAGCACGATTGAACGCTATCAATCAAATGGAATTTTCAATGATAAATACGTTTTATGAGCGAAACGAATTATTTCTTGATTTAGCTGAGAATTATAGAGTGGAAAAGCTTTACGTTTCGTATTTGAACGATATAGCTCATCTGGCAGAAAAATTCGAAGACCATATGGATGAAGAGGAACTAGCGTCAGAGCTAAAGGAATTTATGTCCCAGTTACAGCAATATGAACAGCTGTTTCGAAACTATCTTGCGGCAGAGTTATTTACGAATAGCTTGATACCAGATTCTGATTTTGAAAGTATGGTTATGATGTATCAGTGGATTACTATGGAATACGTAACAATTAGACATGCGCTTTACTTAAAATGGAAAACAGATGGAAAACCAGAACTTCAATATTCTACAGTTCGTGATTATATTGTAATTATTTCAAGAATGACAGGTTATGATCAGGAAGACATTGAGGAGTATTTTGAAAACTGCTTTGAGTCTGTTATCTGGGAATGGGGATATCTTGCTTTACTAACTGGAAATTGAAGGAAAAGTAAGAGCGATTGATAATTAAGTCGGAGAGTCTAATGAAGAAGATTGATACGAGAATGCTGATTGTGGAATAAGCATAGAAATAGGTAAAAGAAAATAATGTAAACATCAAACAAATAACGCCATGGTAAATTATAGAATATGTGAAAATTCATAGACAGTTTTGAAAAGAATGTCTATAATTGTCGACGAACAAAGCTATAATTCTAGGAGGAAGAAAGTGAAAATAAGTAAACCTAAATTACTAGTTACGTTGACAATGGTTACCACATTAATCTATTTGCTGTGGCGTTCTTTTTTTACGCTTCCATTGAAACATGGAAGAATTGCAATGTTACTGGGAATCATACTATTACTGTCCGAAATATTTGGAATGTTTGAGCAGATGATACATTTTAAAAATATGACAGTACTTAGTTATCCAAAGAAACCAGACGTTACGGGGATGGACTATCCAACGGTGGATGTCTTTATCGCTACATACAATGAACCCGTTGAATTACTATTTAAAACTGTAAATGCTTGTACCAATATGGTATATCCAGAAATGGAAAAAGTGCAGATTTATCTGTGTGACGATGGAGAACGAAAAGAAGTAAAAAGACTGGCAAAAAAATTCAAAGTGAATTACCTTGCTAGGGAGGAACATTCTGGAGCAAAAGCAGGAAATTTGAATCATGCTTTAGCACATTCAAAAGGAGAGCTGATTGTTACCTTTGATGCAGATATGATTCCAAGAAGCAATTTTCTTATGGAATGTGTTCCATACTTTATGCATGACTTACAGCGTGCGAAGCTGTTAGAGCAAAAGGATGGAAAGGAAGCAAGAAGAAACCGAAAAGGGAAATTTGGATTTGTGCAGACGCCTCAGAGTTTCTATAACCTTGATCTGTTTCAATATAATTTGTATTCGGAAGAGAATATTCCCAATGAACAAGATTATTTTTATCGAGACATTCAGTTGGCGAAGAACCGTACCAATTCCGTAATATATGGCGGATCAAATACAGTTCTTTCAAGAGAGGCACTAGAAGAAATCGGTGGTTTTGTAACCAATGTGATAACAGAGGATTTTGCTACGGGTATGTTAATTCAGTCAAAAGGGTATAAATGTTTGGCTATTGACAAGGTTCTTGCGTCGGGTCTGTCACCAGAGGATATGGAGAGTCTGGTAAAACAGCGTCGCAGATGGGCCAGAGGATGCATTCAGACAGGACGGAAATGGAGTATTGTAAGAAGAGAAGGATTATCTGTGCAGCAGAAGATATCCTATCTAGTATCCATTGCATATTGGTATGATAGCATCAAGCGTTTCATCTACATGCTTGCACCGATTATGTACTCCGTATTTGGGATCACAGTATTCAAAGCGAGTCCGTTAGAATTACTTGTATTTTGGCTTCCGATGTACTGGATTAACAGTGTTACCATTAAATATTTGTCTGGTAATATCAGAACATTGCAATGGACCAATATATACGAAACCATTATGTTTCCATTGCTTTTAAAAGACGTGTTTCTTGAAATTATGGGAATTTCCCAAACTACGTTTTCCGTTACCAGAAAAGGAAATGCAAAAGAAGACAAGGGATACCAGTTTAAAGTGGCAATTCCCCATATTATTTTGACATCTTTAACTGTAATTGGTGCAGCTCGAACCATTTATGTTATTTTTGCAACTGGAAATGTAGGAATTTCATTTTTATTATTTTGGCTGGTTGTTAACTTGTATCACTTAATAATGGCACTTTTCTTTTTGCTAGGAAGAAAATCCTTTCGAAAGGCAGAGAGATTTCACATTTGTGTGGATTGTACCATTTACGCTGAACATGAACTGATTCAGGTAAAAACACATGATATTTCGGAAGGTGGTTTTTCCATTATTTTGGATGCTCCTCATTTCATAGAGCCAGAAAATGAAATAAAGATTGTACTGTCTGAACAAGGATACAGAGCTGTTGTCTATGGAAAAATTGTTCAGGTTATGAGATGTGAGAGTGGATGGAAGTATGCATTTCGAATTATAAAAACGGAAGAACAAGACTACAAACAGCTTCTTCATATATTGTATGACAGAGTTCCTCCATTAACGAAGAAAGTTAGAGAAAATATTGGATTTTACGATAACATTAAGACCAATATATTGAAACGAACGATTCAGCATAACTCTCATTTTAATCGAAAGCTGCCTCGTGTCATGATGAGCCAGGAGACAAAAGATGAATATGGTGAGCGTGTAATCGTACAAAGTTTTGATTACTGGTATGTATCTTTGGCAGTGGATTCCTGGCGTGAAGTAAAGCGTATGAGAACAGTGCTGTTAGGAAATGAAGTGGAATTATTATTAGAGTACGGACGAGAATTGCCTTATGGGAGGGAGAATACGGTCTCTTGGAAAGTTTTATTGTATAAAATTGTGAACTGGCAAGAAGTTATGGAAAATCCGAGGACAATGCATATTCTGTTGGAACTGGATCAGATGTATCAGGAAGCTACAAGAATAACAAAAGAGAAAGGTAAAGCTCAAGGCACAGTTGAATTTGATGAATTGGCTTTATTATAGGGGATTGTAACATGAAGAAAGAAGTAAAAATGCTAGTAGTGACTTTCGTGACTGGATTGGTTCTCTTTTTAAACTGCGGTGACAGTGTTCTTGCCCAGGCAGGGAAAACAAAAGAAATTCCAATCAAGTCCCTAAAGTATCACAACAATGGGGGAACAGTACAGTTTAAGCGTTCAAAACAGAATGGAGTATGGGCAGAGTTTGACACGGCAGGGGAGAAGAAGGGATATTACACAACCTATATTTATGCAGAACAGAAAGAAGTCATAGGCAACGATTCTGTTATTTCCTTTCATATGAAAACAAAGCAGGAAGTTCGCATGAATGTTGATGTTGTGTTATCACCGGAATATCATACGTATACCACGGAAGAAGGAAGTAAAGTATTCTTAAAGAGTGACGGTAGTAATCAATTTGAAGTTCGCTTCATTGAATATGGAGCATTTGAAGTGCCAGGGAATTTTTCTGGAAATGTTTATTTTCCTATCGCTTCCGAAAAAAAATTCCTAGACACGTATGGAATTGGTTTTAGTGTCGTTTTAAGCCAAGAGCAACGAGTTGAATTTTTCATGGATAAGATATACATTTCCAGTGGAACTACCTGTTTGGATGATGTTCTTTATACGGAGTTTGAGGTAAAGGGTGAGAAATATCCAGAGATTCCTATGTATGGAGAGTATTATTACTCTTACAAAGTGAAATTTCCTGATGGAAAGAGAAAAAAATATCAGGTTACCTATAAACTGGAAAAACCAGTTGAGGGGGTTACAGTTGATTCTATTGGAAGACTATCTGTTAAGAGTGGAACAGAACCGCAGAGCATATCCATTTTGATGCAGATAAATAAAAAGCTACAGTATCAATACGAGGTAGAGTTAACAGAATCGTGGCTTGCTAAAGTGGAAAATGTGGATGTAAGCAGCTTTGTAGTGCCAAAAGTAGAAGAAGTGAAGCCAGTAGACTCTGAAATTGAGATACCGTATACGTTTCTTCGAATAATAGGATTCATTTTGAGTGTATCATTTAGTATTTTTTATGTCTTAAAAATAAGAAGGAAAGGGTAGCAGAACCAATGTTATTTTCAAGTATTATATTTTTATTTTATTTTCTACCAGTTGTGTTGGTCCTCTACTATGGAACTTTCTGGTCGAGGAGATTACAAAATACTCTGCTTTTATTGGTAAGTTTGTTTTTCTATGGGTGGGGAGAACCAAAGTATGTGTTTTTAATGATTGGTTCCATTGTGTTTAATTATGTAATGGGAATGCTCATTCATAGGTATCAGAAGCGGTTTTTGCTTGTACTTACTATTGTTGGTAATTTAGGCGTATTGTTTGTATTTAAATATCTAAGCTTTTTTGTTCGTAACCTAAATGCGGCAACAGATTATCGTTATCAGCTTAGTGTACCTAATATTGTACTTCCAATTGGGATATCCTTCTTTACTTTTCAAGCAATGTCCTATGTGATTGATGTGTATCGAAAAAATGTGAAAGTGCAGAAAAATCCATTTTATCTTGGGTTATATGTATCGTTCTTTCCGCAGTTAATTGCAGGTCCTATTGTCAGATATGCTGCCATAGAAGAACAGATTATGAATCGAAAAGAAACTTGGCAGAAGTTTTCAGCAGGAAGCTGCCGGTTTATTATGGGATTATCGAAAAAGGTGCTTATATCCAATAATATGGCAGTTATTGCAGACCGAATTTTTACAATGCAAGGACAGCAACATATTCCAGTCAGTCTTGCCTGGCTTGGAGCCATCGCGTATACGTTACAGATTTATTATGACTTTTCAGGTTACTCAGATATGGCAATTGGACTCGGACTGATGTTTGGGTTTAAATTTGAAGAGAACTTTAATTATCCTTATATATCAAGGTCCATCGGAGAGTTTTGGAGAAGATGGCATATTTCTCTTGGCACATGGTTTAAGGAATATGTGTATTTCCCACTTGGCGGTTCCAGGGTAGCCAACAAAGACAAAATGGTTCGTAACATGCTTGTGGTCTGGGCGCTTACAGGAATATGGCATGGTGCTGAATGGACCTTTGTCTTTTGGGGATTATTCAATTTTGTCTTTCTTATGTTAGAAAGGCTATTGGATTTTGAGAGCAGCGATATTCCATCTGTGATAAAACATGTATACTGTATGCTGTTGGTTACATTAGGCTGGGTATTATTCCGATCCACAGATTTGATACAGGCAGGCAGGTATATTGCAGATATGTTTGGTTTTGGAAAAGAAGGATTGTCAAGCCAATATACATGGATGTTTATTCGCGAAAACATTGTGTTTCTAATGGCAGGTATTATTTTTTCCATGCCAATAGCTCAAAAAACCAATGCTTATATATACAAACAAAAGAGCAGGTATCAAGTTTTAGAAGCTTGCTATCCTTTCGCAGTAATAGCGCTTTTTATCATTAGTATTAGTTATCTGGTGAAAGGAACCTACAATCCTTTTATTTACTTTAATTTCTAGTTAGGAGAAATGAAATGAATCGCTACTTTATAAAAAAAGCAATTGGAGCAGCCTGTTTTATTGTAATGATTCTATCTGGATTTATGATGAATGTAAAACAACTATCTCTGAAAATAGACTGGGGAGCAGGCCCAGAGCAAATCGTTTCAGAGATAGAATCCGGAGTGAATGAGCAGTTTTATGGTCGTCATGGTTTTATCGATCTGTTTGGTGCACTGCAAAGAGTAATGGGAAAACGGGAAATGAATGATTTTGAAGTGGTGCAGGATGAACAGGGATTCCTGCATTACACGTATTTTGGAGAAGGAGCAAGTGAGACCACAGAGTTAGTTGAGGCATTAGATGACTATCGGAATGGTATTGAGGATAAGAATGTTAAATTTATGTATGCCATGACACCAGATAAATTTATTCCAGGTTATACGACGTTTTCAAAAGGAATGCCTTATAACTATGCTAATGAAACAGCAGACCAGTTTTTAGAGAATTTAGAAAAATACAAGATTGATTCTCTCGATTTTCGTGATGGATTAGAAGAAAGCGGTATTGCTAAGGAAAACCTGTTTTATAAAACGGATCATCATTGGAAAGTGGAGACGGCATTTTGGGGATTTACTAGACTGCTTGAAGTGTTAGGAGAAAAATATGGTCTTGAGATTCCTAATTATAAGGAAGTAACCAATCTTGATAATTATAATCAGATAACGTATCCTAATTCGTTTATAGGGTCTATGGGGCGTAAAAATGGAGTGTATTATAGTGGTGTAGATGATTTTACTTTCATTTATCCAAAGTTTCAGACTGAATATGCGTATAAAGCAGTTACTAAGGATGCAAAGATAGAGACTTATGGAACCTTCGACCAGGCGTTACTCTGTATGCTGCCATTTGCGCAGGACAGAAATAAATATGATGTAATGAGTGATAAATATGCTGGTTATCTGTATGGAAATCAAGGAATTGCACATATTCAGAATAAGAAGGTAAAGGGACCAAAAATAATGCTTGTAAAGGATTCGTTTATGCTTCCGCTGGCATCCTTTTTGTCTACGGTCTGTTCGGATGTGTATTTAGTGGATACTAGATATTATGAAAAAAGTATATTAGATTACACAAATTCTATTAAAAATTTGGATTATATCATCGTCTCTTATACTCCTCAGGATTTGACGGAAGAATTCTTTCAATTTCAATAATCATTAATAATCGAAAAGTTGCGGTAAAAATACTATAATAATTTAGGTATTTTGACCGCCTTTTTTTTACATTTTTGAGAGCAAAAAAAATGACTGCATCTTAGGTATATAAATCACCTATTTCACGCAAAATGAATTGAATAGAAAATTCTACAATGGTAAAATATATTTGCTATTAAGAAATTAGGAAAACAATATTAAAAAAGAGAAAGGAAAGTGGAGAGATGAAAAGAAAAATAACGGCTCTTTTGCTCTGTCTGTTAATGGTTATCACTACAGTGAATACTAATGCAGGAACCAAAACAACTGTAAAAGCAGCAGCAAAAACAAAATCCCAGCTTTATGTGGAAGCAATGGGAAGTGGATGGAATTTAGGTAACACATTTGACAGTTTTAACACAGATTATTCGCAAGATACTGGTGAAACATCATGGGGAAATCCAAGAGTAACTCGTGAACTGATTCATGAAATTCGTGAAAGAGGTTATGACAGCATCCGTCTTCCATTTACTGTAATGGGACGTTGTGACAAAGATACTTATAAAATCAACGAAGACTTCTTAGGAAGATATGTACAGGTAGTAGATTGGGCCTTAGAAGAAGGATTTTATGTAATGATTAACCTTCACCATGATCACTCATACTGGATGATGAATTGGATGAAAGATGAATACAACATTGCTTACAAACAGTATGTTGCCATCTGGAAACAGTTATGTGAAACATTCAAAGATTATGATGACCATTTGATGTTCGAATCTATCAACGAACAGAACTTCAACGATGCAAGTACAGACTGGGGCGTTGCAACAGGTATAAAACATACAAATGAAATAAATCAGACATTATATGATATTGCAAGAAATTCAGGTGGAAACAATGCAACGCGTATGTTAGTATTTCCTACTTATGTAGACAATGCCAGTGCAGAAATGTGTAAAGGACTTGCAGATTATATCTTAAGTTTGAATGATGAAAATATTATTGCAACATTCCATTATTACAGCCAGTGGGTATACAGTGCAAACTTAGGAAAAACAAGATTTGACGAAGTATTATGGCAGACAAATGGAAAAGATATTACACCAAGAAATTCTGTAGATGAAGCATTTGATATTGCATACCAAAACCTTGTTGCAAAGGGAATCGGAGTTGTAGTTGGCGAATATGGCTTATTAGGATTTGATAAATCAGACTACGGTTTAGAGAATGGTGAAACATTAAAATACTTAGAATATATCAATTACTATGCAAAACAAAAAGGTATCTGCTTAATGTTATGGGATAACGGACAGCACATGGATCGTTATAAATATGAATGGAAAAACCCAACATATGGTAACATGATCGAAGCTTCTATGAAAGGACGTTCTTCTTATGCAACAGGTCTTGATACTATCTACGTAAACGATAATACAAAGACAGCAGATGTTAAGATTCCTTTAACTTTAAATGGTAACACATTTGAAGGTATTTATGACGGCGAAACAGCATTAACAGAAGGTGTTGATTATACATACGCAAACAACACTGTTACATTAAAAGGAAGCTATATTGCATCTCTCATCAACGGTGACTACGGTAAGAAAGCAACCTTAACAATGAAATTCAGTTCAGGTGCTGATTGGGAACAACATATCATTTACTATAATACTCCAGTATTAAAGGATGCTACAGGAACAACAGAAAAATTCAATATTCCAGTAGAATTTAACGGAGCAATTGCAGAAAAAGCTACTTCTCAGACAGGCCCTTATAACTGGGTATCTAACAATACATGGTGGGAGTTCTTAGAGTATGACTCAGAGTGGACTGCTGATTATACTACAAATGAAATCAAAATGTTACCTAACTATTTAAAAGTAGTAGGAAGCAAAACACTTGATTTAATCTTCAGATTCTATGATGGAACAGTTGTAACTTATACAATTACATCAGACGGCAGCAAAATCACAGGTAAAGTAAAATCCGTTGACTCATCTGTAGGAGCAGTTGTAGAACCAAGTGTAGAACCAAGTATTGAGCCAAGTGTAGAACCAAGTATTGAGCCAAGTGTAGAACCAAGTGTTGCACCAAGTGTAGAACCAAGTATTGAGCCAAGTGTAGAACCAAGTGTTGCACCAAGTG
>CALFNR010000127.1:0-66292 GCA_937903005.1 uncultured Lachnoclostridium sp.
TTAGAACGATTAGGAGGAGAGGAGGTAACTGTTGTTTCGTAAGAAGAAGGAACTTATGAATGAAAAGTGCTATCCTGACTATGAGAGTCTTAAGTGGGAAGTAAATGCACATATTGCGAGGGCGTTAAGACAGAATCCTTATGAAATGGTTCGGACTCAAAAGGAATTGGAAGCAAACATGAAGTTTAAGAGAGATCTTCGTAAAGCAATTAGGGGAGGTGCAGTTGGAAATTATAACGCGAAGATTTTTATTCGTGATTTTATGAAGGAGCTTATGGTTGTTCGATTAAAAATTTCAGAAGAGCAGTTAGATGCCATTTTTCCATTCGGTAATCCTTACAAGCTTTCTTCTAGAGAGCAGTTTTCCATACTGATCTATCACTTTGAAAGAAAATATGGTGAGGATGCTTTTCAAAATCTGATGGAACAGTATCAGCTTGCTACACCAAGATATGACGAGAATGAGGAACGATATTATGAGATTAGTGAAACGGACATAAAAGAAATCTATCAAGAAGAAGGTATGATACCCCTCTCTTATGTGGATAAAGTAAACATTATCGCACAGAGAATATATGAAGATACAAAAGGGAACGGTCCTATCGATGAATTGTTTTATCTAGCATTAGATGGGATAAGTGGAGGCGTTTCGGGAAATGCCTTATCAGAAAATGATTTTATATTTGGCGAAGGGCAAACCTATTCCTATCAAAGTATCTGGATTTTTTATCAGGGAAAGTCAATCTATCTTTCATTTCTTCATTTTACATCTCAAAAGGAGTTTATTCGAATTTGCAAAAACATATATCGTTACCAGAATCCAGGGCAGCTATCTCAGAAGAGAGGCTACATTGTCAATGAAATGGCAGATGGTTCTCGTGTTGCTGTGGCAAGACCACCTTTTTGTGAAAGCTGGGTGTTCTTTATTCGTAAATTTAATTCGGTCTGTCAAAAACAGATGGATGCCTTGCTCATTGACAAGAACAAAAGGCTTCCAATTCAGTTGATTAAGTGGGCGATTAAAGGCTGTCAGAATATTGGGATAACAGGCGAGCAGGGAAGTGGAAAAACAACATTATTAATGTCCATGGTTAATTTTATGAAACCAAGCTATAATCTGCGAGTGCAGGAAATAGCGTTTGAATTGCATCTTAGAAAGTTGTATCCAACCCGTAATATAGTTAGTTTTCGAGAAACGAATACGATAACGGGACAGGAGGGACTTGACTTTCAGAAAAAAACCGATGGTACAGTTAACCTTCTTGGTGAAGTAGCTTCTAATGAGGTATGCTCTTGGATGGTTCAAATGGCTCAGGTAGCCTCTAATTTTACAGTGTTTACCCATCATGCGAAAACAACAAAGGATTTACTGTATTCTTTTCGTAATGCTTTGCTTATGAAAGGTGGATTTTCAGAAGAGAGAATTGCACTAGAACAGGTGGTTCATGTAATCCATTTTGATATCCATATGAAAAAAGCAGAGGATGGACATCGGTATATTGAAAGAATAACAGAAATAAGAGAGCGCGAAATAGGTTGCAACGGTAGTTCTGTGGGCATGTTTGAAACGAGGGATTTGATCTTATACCGAGACGGTGGTTACGTAATTGCAAATAATCTAAGTGATGATGCACAAGGCAGAATCATGACAGCATTGAACAAAGAGGAGAAAGGGGAATTTATAAGCTTCCTTCGAGATTGGAGGGGACGAACGGGTGAATAGACTAAGACAGATGATTTCAATACATAATCTTACTTACATAGTAATTGGGTTAGTTAGTTTCGTGCTTTTGGTGATTTATTGGAGACAGAAGAAAAGTGAAGGGCGAGAAAGAAAAAGATTAAAATCATTTATTGTATTTCTCGACCATGTTTTTTATGAGTATACAATAAGTCAATGTGTGGAGGAGGCAATACTTAAGAGCCTAGAGTTCGTTGATATGGAAATACAAGAGATGGCAGAAAAGTTTTATGATTTATTAATGCTTGAGGATGTAGAAGAACTGCGTAACGTTAAAAAGGAGTATTCTTGTAGCTATTATTATCAGTTTGCAATGTATTCTTATCTAGCAATGGAGTATGGTGATGCTTCGGAGAAAGCAATATTTCTCGATAACGTTACTTTCTTGAAAAAGCAGATATTTATATGGGTGTTAAATCGTGAAAAACTGGAACATAATCTTGCGGGTCTTATGCTGGTTGTCTTAACGCCAATTGAGTTTTTAAAGGCAATTGAAGTGTGGGCCAGGTGGAATTTGGGAGAACTGTCGCGTTATTATCAGGGCACGTATGGAGTGGTAACAAGATTTTTGCTGGTCTTTGCAACAATTTTCTGCTATCAGGCTGTTTTGATGTTAAGGCAGAATTATGATGTACATTTTTTTAAAAGCAATCTATTAACTGTGTTAGCGGGAAATCGTTTTGTAGTCGTTGTGTATGACTGGTGGACAGAACATCATCCGAAAAAGGTTAGACGTTTTACACTGCTTCTTCGAAAAAGTTCTTCTAGGGTGAGTCTTAAGGAGTTTTTTGTGTTAAGACTAGGAGCGTTTGTGCTGGTGGGAGTATTGTCATTTGTGATTCTTGTTCCTATTGCAAAGGACACCAGAACTTATGTGGTGCTATTGATTGCAGCTATTTTTCTAATGGGAATTATTGCATCTTATATGCCGGTTTGGTTTTTAGAAGTGAGATTGCAACTTATGAATAGACAAAAAGAGGATGAAGCTTATTTTTATTATGGAGTTTCAAGAATGGTTGCGTTAGGAGGCAATGGGGATGTGTATGATATTTTAAACTGGCTTGAATTGGGAGGGGAAATATTTGTGCCAACGATACAGGTGTGTATGGATGAGTTTTCATATGATAATGAAGAGGCATTAGAACATGGAAAACGTTTAGAGCCTTTTGTGCCATTTGTGAAACTATTAGATGCATTTATGGTAAGTGAAGTGATTGGTTTGGAACAAGCACTTGAACCTATCATGTTGGAACTTGATAGTCATATTGAAAAAAGAAAGCAGGATAATGAAATTAGCACAGCAAATAAGGGGGTGCTTGGAAGATTTATTGCGTTTATCCCAATGGTTTGCGTAATTGGTTTGTATTTAATTGTTCCTTTCGTATTGGAAAGCCTTGTACAGTTACAGGGGTATGTAAAACAGATACAGGCGGGGTTTTAAGGAGGTTTGATTTATGGAAAACAGTTTGAAAGGTTTGCTTTTAGCAGCAGGAACCATTATTACTTGTATTGTTATCAGTCTAGGATTTTTTATTGCAAGAGAAGCACGTGATACAGCAGCAGATGGTGCAGGGCAGATAAGTAAGCTCAATGCAGAATTTAATGAAAGTGATAAGGTAATGTATGAGGGGTTAACAGTTTCGGGCAGTGAAGTGATCAATGTAATAAATAAGTTTCGAAATAGTAATTTAGCTGTAGTGGTAGAAACCAATAAGGTTCATACGTCTTATTATTATGAACTCAACAGTAAGACAGGAGCTTCTGGAGAAAAAATATGGTCTTTGGGAGGAAAAACACAGACAGATGGCTATGTTGCACAAAATTCTAATGGTGAGAGTTACATCAATCCGAATGCACAATTTATGGGTGATATTGTTAGAGATGTAAATAATGTTATTATTGGAGTTGTCTTTCGTCAGACAGAATAGGAGGTAATATGAAAAACGGAATTTCGTTATTGTATCAATGTTTTTCGATTATGGTTTACTGTGTTGCATTAACGATACTGTTTTATTTTTCTCATTTAGTCTATGTAATGGAAAAACATGTAGATCAAGCTATGTATCAACAGCATGTGATATCCTGTGAAGTAATCCCATCGTGAGGAGGCAGAGTTGAGATCATTCAGTTTTGTGTGCGAAATATTAATTACTGCAGTTTTATTGTTTTTAATTCCGGTTTTATTTTTTTCTTACCAGCAAGAACTTTTGCTTCAAGGTTACGCCCGGTATGAGGTGACCTATTTTACAGACAGTATTCGTAACACTGGTTATATTAGTGCTAAACGATATGAAGAATTTAAGAAAAAGCTAGCTGCGACCAATCATGTATATGAGATAGATCTAACGGTGTATGAAATGTATCGTAACTCGGGTGAAAAGGAGAGTTTTTGTCTTGGAACCTATACTGATACAATATTAGATACCTTGTATAAGCAAGGAAAATGGTACACGTTGCACCAAGGGGATTTTATATCAGTTTCGATTATGCGAAAGGATACAGGTTTCATTGAACGTATGATAAGAATGTTTGGCATAGCTGATGTTGGAATGGCTGGAGTGCCAATTCGCTATGGAGGGATGGTGCGAGATGAGTGTTTCTAATTATGGCTTGCTATTTGCTGTTTGCCTTATGGTTTACTTGTTTTTTCATACAATACATATTTCTGATTATGAAGCGGTGCAGACAAAACAGACAGAATATAACCTGGCAGTTGATGAGGCTGTGGAAGCTGCACTTTTTGATGCAGTTGAATCGGATAACTTGCGTACTATAAATTTAAATGAAGAAGAAGTCATACATCGTTTTTTTCAAGCGCTTTATGTGAATCTTGGCATAATGGATCAGCCTATGAAGAAAGAGTTATGTAAGTTTTACGTGCCGTATATTCTATTTGTTGAGAATGATGGGATTGTACCATATATACAAAAGGGATCGGGGAGTGATGGGCTAGTGTCATTTGAAACTAGAAGAAAATATGAATACAGATGGAAGGGAGAAAAAGAGGATTTTTTGTATGTGACATTATCGGATTTTGTGGTTTATAGGAATGCTATTGAGGGGCTACATATTGAGGGGTATTATCAGGATATTGTAGGGCAGTTGCCAGATTACTTTAATTGGGCAGATGATGAGTTTGAAAGAAGGAAACAAGAGCTTATTATTAACATGATAAAGCAGTGTACCAATGAGTGTATCCAACACCAGAATCAGATAGCAAGAAAATTTGGGATTCATTATGAGTTTACTTTACCACTTATTGAATATGAAGAATGGTATCGGACAATACAAGATATTAGCATGCTAGTATTATTTCAAGGTTATCCCTTTGGAAACAGTATTACAGGAACGTATAATCGTGTTGCGATGGGAGGGGCTAGAATTGCAAAAAGAAAGGAGACTGCAAAGAGCAGTCTCCCATAATACTATTCGTCTTCCGTATTCTCTTCATTTGGTAAAAGCAGAATATGTATTTTATCAATTCTGTTTTTGTCCACGGATTGAACAGTATATTTTATATTATTATCAATAATTGATTCTCCCTCAACAGGAAGATGCTCTAGTAAGTTAATGATATGACCAGCAATGGAATCATAGTCATCTGATTCTAGTCGAGAACCAATTATCTCGTTTACTTCATCTAATTTTGCAAAACCATTTACAATGAATTCATTGGCACCAATCTGTTTGATGGAGTCTTCTTCGTCACCATCATATTCATCTCGAATTTCACCGACGATTTCTTCAAGTAAATCTTCTAAGGTGATTAATCCAGCAGTTGCACCGTATTCATCTAGTACAATTGCGATTGACCGTGAGGCTTTTCGCATTTCAATTAAGAGTTCAGATGTTTTTTTGAATTCATACGTAAAGTATGGTTCTCTTAGTAATTGTTTAATGTGGAAGGATTCCTTTGAACCTTGATAAAAGAATACATCCTTTAAGTTAATGATGCCTATGACATTATCCCGTTCGCCGTCAAAAACAGGCATTCTGGAAAATTTGTCTTCTGAAAATGCATCTACAAGCTCATCATAACTTAAATTGACATCTACAAATACCATATCGATTCTTGGTACCATAACATCTTTTGCAAGAGAGTCACCAAAATCTACTACATTGGTAATCATTTTTCGTTCTTCGCTTTCTAAGACACCTTCTTCATGGCTTACATCAACAATAGTTCTAAGCTCGGTTTCTGTAATAGTTAAACCTTTATAATTTGTGTCAACACGTAACAGCTTGAGTATTGCATAGGACATTTTGTTAATGATAAAAATTACAGGTGTTAGAAGTTGTGTAATAAAGTAAATTTTACCACTGTAGGCTAAAGAAATTTTTTCAGCGTGTATTGTTGCTAAGGATTTTGGGGTTATCTCACCGAATATCAGGACTAAAATCGTAAGTACAAAGGTTGCAATACCAGCACCAACAGTAGCACTATCAGAAACACCAAGTGATTTACAGATGTTCACAGCAAGAGTAGTTGCTAATGATGAGGCAGATAAATTCACGATATTGTTCCCAATTAAAATAGCGCTTAACAGCTTTGTTGGATTTTCAATCAGTTTACATACAGTTTTTGCACCTTTTACATCTTCATCTGCAAGATTACGAATACGAATCTTATTCACAGTAGTTAAAGCTGTTTCAGCAGACGAGAAGAAGGCTGATAAGAGCAGTAAAACTAAAAGAATAATAAGCTGCGTGACGTCACTAGGGTCCAAAAATATCATCTCCATTTCATATTATTTATAAGTGTTATACATTCAACATTTTACAGTATCCAATATATGCTTGTCAAGTAAGGAAATTTAGGCGTTTATAGAAATGAATAGTAATATATTGAAAACGATTTTCAGTATGGTATAATGAATATGTAAGCACAGGGGTAGACTGTTAGTCAAGGAGGATATTGAATGAGAAAAAAGTCACATATTTCACTTGCTAAGTATATACTTGAGAGTAAGGGCATGGAAGAACTGAACAAATGTAAAAAGTCTTTTTACGTAGGAAGTATTTTGCCAGATTGTGTACCATCGTTTTTGACAAGAAAACATAATATTGAGGAAACTTTGGATTTGCTGAAAACGGAAATTAGTAATGTTACAGATAAATATGATGTTACAAAGGGAATTGATACTTACTTTTGCAGGCATTTGGGGATGATTATTCATTATGTTGCTGATTATTTTACATTTCCTCATAATAGTATTTATCCTGGAACAATGATGGAGCATTGTTATTATGAAAAGGAGTTAAAATTTGCTTTTCGTAAGTATGTGAAAAGTGAGCAGGCAAAACGCAACAGATTATTAGAAAGTGCTTATAATACACCAGAAGAGATTGTGGATTTCGTTAAGAGTATGCATGATGAATATTTAAAAGCAATAAAGAGAATTTCGGTTGATTGTCATTATATAGTAGAACTTTGTTTTCGAGTAGTAGATGCTATCTTGCACTATTTTGAAAACAGCAGAAGAGTACAAGCAGCTGTTATGTAAAAGAATTGAATTAAGTTATTATTAGAAAACGGCGTATGAATACATCTTTCACACGCCGTTTATTAATAATCTCTGTATTTTAATTAGTTTTCATCATCTTGATTGCTCAAAATCTGTCTCTTACGAGCTAATTCATCATTTTCAAGATATTCATCATAAGTTGTAATCTTATCAATAAGTCCACCAGGAGTGATTTCCATAATACGATTTGCGATTGTCTGGATGAACTGATGATCCTGTGAAGTGAATAATACTACACCTTTGAATTTAATTAATCCATTGTTTAATGCAGTAATGGATTCCATATCTAAATGGTTAGTAGGCTCATCCATAATAAGAACGTTTGAACCCATAATCATCATCTTGGATAACATAACACGTACTTTTTCACCACCAGATAATACGTTCACTTTTTTAACACCATCTTCACCAGCAAAAAGCATTCTTCCTAAGAATCCACGTACATAAGTAACATCTTTTTCAGGAGAGAATTCCATTAACCAGTCTACGATAATGTCGTCACAGTCAAAGTCTTTTGTGTTATCTTTAGGGAAATAAGCTTGTGATGTTGTAATACCCCATTTGACTTCACCTTCATCTGGTTCCATTTCACCGGCTAAAATTTTGAATAAAGTAGTAGTGGCTAAACCGTTGTTACCAACAAAAGCAACTTTATCATCATGACCAATAATAAAGGAGATGTTGTCTAGTACTTTTACTCCGTCAATTGTTTTGGAAAGATTGGAAACGGTTAATACTTCGTTACCGATTTCACGGAAAGGACGGAAATCAATGTAAGGGTATTTACGGCTAGATGGTTTAATTTCATCAAGCTGAATTTTTTCCAAAGCTTTCTTTCTGGAAGTAGCCTGTTTGGATTTGGAAGCGTTGGCACTGAAGCGTTGGATAAACTCTTGAAGTTCTTTGATTTTATCTTCCTTCTTTTTGTTAGCTTCTTTCATCTGTTTAATCATTAACTGGCTTGATTCGTACCAGAAATCATAGTTACCAGTGTATAACTGGATTTTAGCGTAGTCAATATCCGCAATGTGTGTACATACTTTATTTAAAAAGTAACGGTCATGGGATACAACGATAACTGTATTTTCAAAGTTAATTAAGAATTCTTCTAACCATCTAATTGCATCAAGGTCTAAGTGGTTAGTAGGCTCGTCTAGTAATAAAATGTCTGGATTACCAAATAAAGCTTGAGCCAGAAGAACTTTAATTTTCTGTGAACCGCTTAGTTCGTGCATTTGCAAATAATGAAGGGAGGTATCAATACCTAAACCATTTAAAAGAGTAGCAGCATCAGATTCTGCTTCCCATCCGTTCATAGTTGCGAATTCACCTTCTAATTCGCTTGCACGGATACCGTCTTCTTCTGTGAAGTCTTCTTTTGCATAAATTGCTTCTTTTTCTTTCATGATATCATATAATCTTTGATTACCCATGATAACAGTGTCTAATACAACAAATTGGTCATATTTAAAGTGATCCTGTTTTAAGAAAGAAAGTCGTTGTCCTGGTGTGATGATGATATCACCGTTTGTTGGCTCGATTTCACCAGACAAAATACGAAGAAAAGTTGATTTACCAGCACCGTTAGCACCGATTAGTCCATAGCAGTTTCCTTCTGTAAATTTGATATTAACATCTTCAAACAAGGCTCTTTTTCCGAGTCTTAGTGTGACATTACTTGCTTGTATCATAGCGTTACCTCTCTTATTTATATTTTCAAATCAATAGATTATTATTCAAATTTAAACATCACTCCTTATTTTACAGGAAAATCAGTAATTTGCAAGTGTTTTTTACGAATATAGACAGGAAGTGAGGTGGAAACAGTTTCTTTTGATATTTTACTGAACAGTAAAACACCTTATACAAAAAGCTTTTATCTTGTATTGAATCTTTATTCATAGTATAATGAAGCCTAGATGTGTTGACAGAGGAGCATTATAATATGAATTTATTGACGATAGAGAATGTAAGTAAAATATATGGAGAAAAACAGATATTCAACAAGATCTCATTCGGATTAAACGAAGGAGATAAATTTGGTGTGATTGGTATAAATGGAACAGGTAAATCAACTTTCTTAAAGATTATTGCAGGTTTAGAAGAACCAGATGAAGGGAAAGTGACAAAAGGCAATAAGATACGAATTGGCTATCTTTCACAGGTCCCTGAATTTGATGGAAAGCTTACTATATTAGAAAACGTAACACGCGGAATACAAAGTGAGAATGAACATTGGAATCTGGAGGGACAGGCAACAGCTATGCTCTTAAAATTAGGGCTGTCAGAACCTGATGCGATAACGGAGAATTTATCAGGTGGGCAAAAAAAGAGAGCGGCTTTAGTGCGTACGTTATTAAATCCTTCTGAAGTGTTAGTTCTTGACGAGCCTACGAACCATTTAGATAATGAAATGACTGAGTGGCTAGAAGACTATCTGAATAAGTACAAAGGTTCTATTATCATGGTTACTCATGATCGTTATTTTTTAGATAAGGTTACGAATAAAATAGTAGAAATAGATAAAGCAAAGTTATACACATACGAAGGAAATTATACAAAGTTTCTTGCGTTGAAAGCAGAACGTGAAGAAATGGAACTTGCTACTGAGCGTAAGAAGGAAAGTATGTACCGTCAGGATTTGGAATGGATGATGCGAGGGGCAAGGGCTAGGTCTACAAAACAGAAAGCGCATATTCAAAGATTTGAAGAATTAAGAGATAGAGAAAAGATTGTAGAAGATAAAAATGTTGAGATGGAGTCAGCATCAACAAGACTTGGACGAAAAACAATCGTAATTGAGCACATTTCCAAGAGTTTTGGCGATAATAAGTTAATTGAAGACTTTAGTTATACAATGGTAAAAGGAGAGCGTCTTGGAATTGTAGGACATAACGGTTGCGGAAAAAGTACGTTATTAAAAATGATAACGGGTAATCTTTCACCAGATAGTGGTACAATTGACATAGGTTCAACTGTTAAAATCGGATATTTTTCGCAGGAAAATGAATTTTTAGATGGAGAATTACGTGTAATTGATTATATTAAGAATATTTCTGAATATATTGAAATTAGTACAGGCAGAATTTCGGCTTCTCAGATGCTGGAAAGGTTTTTATTTACGCCGGACATGCAGTATTCGTATATTAGCAAACTTTCTGGTGGAGAGAAAAGACGACTTTATCTGTTGAAAGTGCTTATGGAAGCCCCAAATGTCTTAATTTTGGACGAGCCTACCAATGACTTAGATATTCAGACACTTACCATACTAGAACATTATCTGGACAGTTTTGAAGGTATTGTAATTACCGTATCTCACGATCGTTATTTTCTTGACCGCGTAGTACAGAGAATTTTAGCATTTGAAGAAAACGGAAAGATTAATCAGTACGAGGGTGGTTTCTCAGATTACAAGGCTAACACCACATATGTTATGTCTACTATAGGGAATGCGCCTAAGAAGGAAAAAAGCAGTATAAAAGAAAAACCAAGGACAAAACGACTTAAATTTTCTTATCAGGAACAAAAGGAATTTGATGAAATAGACGGCGTAATTGAAGGCCTGGAAGATAAGCTTGCTAAGTTAGATGCAGAAGTAGATGCGAATGCTAATAATTATGCAAAACTTAGAGAACTTATGGAAGAGAAAGCTAAAGTAGAAAAATTGCTAGATGAAAAAATGGAACGATGGGTGTACTTAAACAATTTGAATGAGCAAATTGAAGCAGAAAAGATTAACCGATAGTGAGGATGGAGGCATATTGTGACAAAAGGGAGTTATAAGAAAATTCAGTTTGATAAAGGTGCAGGGTATCCGCTGGGTGCCTATGCACTAGACCATGGAAGAATTCAATTTTCCATTTCGCTTATGGAAGAAGCAGACTGCAGCCTTCATATTCTTTCTGGTAGAGTAGACAGAATAGAATTGGTTGATTCTATTTACTCTTCCAACAGTGATCAGGAAATTGTAATTCCCATTGAAGAACAATATTGTATTGGCGATGTTTTTTCAGTTATCGTGCAATTGGATGAAGACAGGGAGTATTTCTACTATTACGAGAAAAGTGGGAAACTCATTACAGATCCATATGCACGTCAGGTGGTTGGACGGGAATGTTTTGGAGTTCCCGTTGCAAAAGATCAGATTTATTATAAAGTGAATAATCTAGAAGCTTTTTGTAAAATAGGCGGTAATCAAAAAATAAGTTTTTCAGAACTTTTCATTTACCGTTTGCATGTAAGAGGATTCACAATGGATTCGTCTTCAGGCGTGAAAGCAAAAGGTACTTTTAAAGGAATCATAGAGAAAATACCGTATTTCAAAGAATTAGGTATAAATGCAATTGAATTGATGCCATGCTACGAATTCAATGAGATAAATGACTGCACATTGACGAAAAAATATCCCATTTCCTCATCTATTACACATCCGTTCTATGATGAAGAAATGGAATGGAAATTGAATTATTGGGGATATTCCGAAGAAAACTTCTATTTTGCACCAAAAGCATCCTATGCCACAGAACCAGAGAGTTGCTGTTTGGAGTTTAAAGAAATGGTAGATGCTTTGCATGAAAATGACATAGAAGTCTATATGGAGTTTTATTTTGGTTTTAATACCAATCAGAGTTTGATTGCGGACTGCTTACATTTTTGGCAGAAGTATTATCAGGTTGATGGTTTTAAGGTAAACAAAGAGTGGATTCCAGATAAACTTCTGGCAACTGATCCAATTCTTAACCAAGCGAAACTCTTTACTTCTGATTGGAATGTAGATAGCTATTACCTGGATGGCAGAGTGCCGAAGAGAAAGCATTTGGCAGACTACAATGATAATTTTATGGTCGTAGCAAGAAAGTTTTTAAAAGGAGACGAGGAACAGGTAATGTCCTTTAGCAATGCTTTTAAAAATAATCCTGAGGGGAAGGCTATTGTAAACTACTTATCGAATACCAACAGTATGACATTAATGGATATGGTCTCTTATGATGTAAAACATAATGAAGAGAACGGGGAATATAATCAAGATGGAACAGACTATAATTATAGCTGGAACTGTGGTGCAGAAGGAAAAACGAGAAAGAAATCGGTTTTGGAACTAAGGAAGAAGCAGATTCGTAATGCTTTGATTCTGTTGTATTTTAGTCAAGGTGTACCATTACTTGTTGCCGGGGATGAGTTTGGAAATACTCAGAACGGTAATAACAACCCTTATTGTTTAGATAATAAAACCACCTGGCTAAATTGGAATGACCGAAAGAAAAATAATTGGATATTTGAGTATACCAAGAGATGTATCGCATTTCGTAAACAGCATAGAATTCTTCACAGAGAGGAACAATTAAGGACAATGGACTATATCTCGTGTGGATGTCCAGATTTATCTTTTCATGGACTTAGAACGTGGTATCCTGATTATACCAATTATAGCAGAATGCTTGGAATACTGTTGTGTGGGCGATATGTTAAAATAAGTCGTACTGAATTTGATAAAGACATCTATATTGCATATAACTTTCATTGGGAGGAACATGAGTTTTCGCTTCCGAATCCGTCTAAAGGAAAGCAATGGACAGTTGTTGTGAATACTGAACATGAGTTCGAGGATGAACTAAAAGATGGATATAGAATTGTGAAGGAAAAAACGTTTCGGATTCCTGCGAGAACGGTCATAGTGTTTATGGAAACTTGATTCACGTTATACGTATAAAAAAATTCGCGATTACCGCCAAGGACATAGAGTATGTCTTTGGCAATTAGTACCGCGAAAATAATATTTTATTCTTTAAAAAAGCCTTCAATGGTTTTTTCTAATTCAATCTGGTCTTGACATCCCATTAACTCTCTTGCTGAATGCATTGCAAGAAGCGGAACACCAATATCTACAGTCTTGATAGGTATCCATGAAGAAATCATAGTACCGAGGGTACTGCCACCTATAATATCAGAACGGTTAACAAACTTTTGATACTTTGCATTATGAGCCATGCAAATTTGCTCTAAGATAGCTACGGCTTCCGTATCATAAGCATATTTTTGTGTACTGTCTAACTTAAATACAACACCTTTACCAAGTTCACAATAGGATGTTGGGTCATTTTTGGCTGTATAGTTAGGATGGAGACAATGCGCAACATCAACAGATAATATCAAGCTGTTAAAATATGCATTGTACATGCTTGCACGCCCATGTCCAATTCCAGTATAAATCTTTTCAAGCAGTAAATTGGTAAGAGAAGAATCCGCACCCTGTTTTGTGCGGCTACCGATTTCCTCGTTATCATATAATGCGATTACGTGAATATCCCGTTCGTTCTCATCATTGATAATTCCTTTTAAACATGCAACTACACTTGTTAAATTGTCTAATCTTGGTGAAGAGAAAAATTCTTCATTCATACCAATAGTAGTTGGTTCTTCCAAACAGTAAACACTAAGATCGAAATCCAGTATGTCAGTAACGTCAACCTGTAATTCTTTTGCAAGGTATTCCATGAAAAAGTTGTCTTTGTTGAGAGTTTCATTCATCATTCCGATAATAGGGCTTATATCAGTTTGCTTATTCAACTCCACACCTTTATTTACTTCACGATTGATATGAATTGCTAAGTTAGGAATTGTAAGCAAAGGAACCTGTGCATCAAATAAAACTGTGGCTGGATTCATGACAGAGTCACTCTTAATACAAACCTTTCCAGCGACGGAAAGAGGACGATCTAACCAAGTGTTTAGGATAGAACCACCATATGCTTCTGTGTTGATTTTGAGATAGCTATGTTCTGTCATTTCAGGAAACGGCTTAATATGAAAACATGGATGATCTGTATGAGCAGTAGCGATTCTTAAACTTGGCAGATTGCTTGGTTCGTTTCCAATTGTGAAGGCGTAAAGTGTAGTTCCATATGGAATTGTGTAGTAACGCCCTCCATTTTCTAAACTCCAAGTGGTTCCAAATGGAAGTTCAGTGAACCCTTCTGTATTCAATATTTGTTTTGCCTTTGCAACAACATGGTATGGAGAGGTTGCTTCCGTAATGAATTCTTTTAAACTAGTAATTGCTGCATTCATTTGCAAACCTTCTTTCTTATGAGTTTATGTTTTCTTTTAAAAATACATATGATATAATTCTAAGATAATAAAACAGCTTTGTCAACGAGGCTTATATGAACAGAAACGAGGGATTACATGCTTTGTCTTAAAATAAGTGATGTAAAAAAGTTTATGTCAAAATTGCTGGTTCAAACAGTATTTGATAACTTTTTGCTATCAGAATTAGATGTTGTTACATTTAATGCATTTCACATAAATGGAAAAATTAATCAATCATGGTACGATACCGATGAACTGGATACAGAAGAAGAGTACATTAAGTGGCATCAGGTAAAGCCTTATGCGTTTCAAATTATAAAAGGAAATAAGGTGCCAGCTTCTATGAAAGTAGTGTTCTATCTGTCCAGGGAAAACAAGTTGCGTCTGATTCATCGAGTTGGCGGTGATTGGAAAGAAAATGATGTTTCTCAGTTTTGCCTGAATATGAAATATGAAAATGGGGAAATGATCTTAACAACAGGTGTAGCGTATAGTATATTTACGATGGATCATACGATGCAGGAACAGTGGGATTATGATCTGAAAAAATATTTGAAATACTATGAAATTGAATACGAAGAAATCGCCTAAAAATGGACTTTTTTGAAGGAATGAATCTGAATTATTAGCACTCACTTAAAATGAGTGCTAATTTTTCCTTGACTTTTGGATTCGCTAGTATTAATATTTAATACAGACGAACATAACACGTAATTGATAGCGTGTTCATAATATAAATGAAATCAAGGAGTGAGTAATATTATGGTAAACGAACAAGGTAATTTATCAATTGATTCTGAAAACATATTCCCTATTATAAAGAAATGGTTATATTCTGATCATGATATTTTTATTCGTGAGTTAGTATCAAATGGCTGTGATGCAATAACAAAACTTAAAAAACTTGATATGATTGGTGAAGCAAAATTAGCAGATGATTATAAGCCACAGATTAAAGTAATTGCAAATGCTGAAGACAAAACTCTTAAATTTATCGATAATGGTATTGGTATGACTGCAGATGAAGTAAAAGAGTATATCAATCAAATCGCTTTCTCTGGTGCTACTGATTTCTTGAATAAATACAAAGATAAAACAAATGAAGACCAGATTATCGGTCACTTTGGTTTAGGATTCTATTCTGCATTCATGGTTGCAGATAAGGTTACGATTAATACACTTTCCTATAAAGACGGTGCTGAGGCTGTTTTATGGGAGTCCGAAGGCGGAATGCAGTTCACAATGGCAGCAGGAAGCAGAACAGAAGCAGGTACAGAAATTACGCTTTATTTAAATGAAGACAGCTATGAATTCTCTAATGACTATCGTGTAAAAGAAATTCTTGATAAATACTGTTCTTTCATGCCAGTAGAGATTTACTTCGAAAAGGCAAATGCAGAACAAGAATATGAGACAGTTGACTTAGCAGATGTACGTGAAGATGATGTTGTTGTTGAGAATATTGTAGAAGAAGCTAAGACAGAAGAAAGAGAAAATGAAAAGGGAGAAAAAGAAGTAGTAGAAGTTTCTCCAAGAAAAGAAAAAGCAAAGATTAACAAACGTCCAGTTGCGATTAACGATACAACTCCTTTATGGGCAAAACATCCAAATGAATGCAGCGATGAGGATTATAAAGAGTTCTATCGTAAAGTATTCCACGACTGGAAAGAGCCTTTATTCTGGATTCATTTAAATATGGACTATCCATTTAACCTAAAAGGTATTTTATACTTCCCTAAAGTGAATACAGAATATGATAACTTAGATGGTGTCATTAAACTTTACAATAACCAGGTATTTATCGCTGACAATATCAAAGAAGTAATTCCAGAGTTCTTAATGTTATTAAAAGGTGTAATTGACTGTCCAGATCTTCCACTTAACGTATCACGTAGTGCTCTTCAAAATGATGGATTCGTTAAGAAGATTTCTGATTACATTACCAAAAAAGTGGCAGACAAGCTGTCTGGTATGTATAAAGTAGATCGTGAAAATTACGAAAAATACTGGGATGACATTCATCCATTTATCAAATATGGCTGCTTAAAAGATGATAAATTCCGTGATAAGATGAAAGATTTCATCATCTTTAAGAATTTAGAAGATAAATATATTACACTTCCTGAATATGTAGAAGCAGCAAAACCTAAGACAGATGAGCCTGAGGTAGAAGTTGTAGATGAAAAGACAGAAGAAGCTAGTGCAGACAATAAGGATGCAAAAGAAGAAAAAACTACAGTTTACTATGTAACAGATCTTCAACAGCAAAGTCAGTATGTAAATATGTTTAAGGAAGAAGGCTTAGATGCATTAATTCTTACTCATAACATTGACCAGCCTTTTATCACACAGTTAGAACAGAGTGATGATAAGGTGAAATTCCAAAGAATAGATGCTGATTTAACAGAATCTTTCAAAGATGCAGAAGTAGACGAAGAAGCTCTTAAGAAAGAAACAGAGTCCTTAACTGATTTATTCAGAAAAGCGCTTGGCAATGATAAATTAGATGTTAAAGTTGAAAAATTAAAGAATGCAAGTGTTTCCTCTATGATTACATTATCAGAAGAATCCCGCAGAATGCAGGATATGATGAAAATGTACAACATGGGTGGCATGGGAATGGATAGCGGAATGTTTGGAGCAGGTGAGACATTAGTTCTTAACTCCAACAATGAATTAGTTCAGTATCTATTTAACAATCCAGAAGCTGAGTGCGTAGATTTAATTTGCCAGCAGCTTTACGATTTAGCAATGTTAAGCCATAAGCCATTACAGGCAGAAGAGTTAACTAAATTTATCGCAAGAAGCAATGAGCTTATGATGAAATTAGCAAAATAGTCTTTTATATAGAGCCAAGGGGGCAGCTGCTTAGGTAGCTGCCTTTTTCCTTGCCAACAACCGAATAATATGTTATACTGATTTTCGCTTTTCAAAAAGAATAAGACAGTTCGTAACCATCCTGTCTAAAAACAAAACTATGGACCATATAGCGTTTTGCTATTTTTTTGGTGCATAAGTTTTTTATGCATCTTTTTTTTACCTTATAGGAAAGTTATCTGCGAGTCCTTACCTATAAGGCAAAAAGCCACTAAAAAACAGGGGCTGGATGCACACGAATGGGTCAGGAAGTTAGTCGCTAAAGAACAGCGACACCCGTTCGTCGTGGCAAAGTGTGAGTCCCTTTTAGAAAACTTAAGCCACGAGGGTGTGAGGAACTCACACTTTGTTCTGAAGTTCTATATAATTCTAGTACCAGCATTTCCACTGACGCAAGCTAATGCCTGTTCAATGGAACCGATGATGGACACTTTCTCTTCTCCAAGTTTTGCGAATGAAACAGCAGCTTCAACTTTAGGTAGCATAGAGTTAGCAGCAAAATGACCTTCTTGCAGATATCCTGATGCTTGATCAGCTGTAATTTCGTCCAAAGGAAGTTCACCAGGCTGTCCAAAGTTAAGGCAAACCTTATCTACTCCTGTTAGGAATAGTAGAGTATCAGCACCAACAGCTTCTGCAAGTTTTTCACCAATATAATCTTTTTCAATAATAGCACTGGCACCTTTTAGAGTAGCACCTTGCTGTAACACTGGAATACCGCCGCCACCAGCAGCGATTACAAGTTGGTTCGCATCTACTAAAGCGTTGATTGCATCTTTTTCATAAATTTCCAATGGTTTAGGAGCAGCGATAATTCTACGGAATCCATCGCCTTCTTTTATGACGTAGTTTCCTTTTTTCTCTTCCTCTTTCGCTTCTTGTTCTGACATAATCCTTCCTATTACTTTAGAAGGCTTGCTAAAAGCTTCATCAAATGGGTCAACGCGAACCTGAGTGATTAACGTAGATACTGGTTTAAATATTCCACGGTTCACTAACTCAGTACGAATTGCATTTTGCAGGTCATAACCTATGTATCCTTGACTCATAGCACTACAGATTGACATCGGTGCTACTGTATATTTTGAATCCAAACGACTGAATTCAGTCATGGCAGAATGAATCATACCAATCTGAGGAGCGTTGCTATGTGTGATTACAATCTGGTATTTTGCCTCTACTAAATCAGCAATGGCGCTTGCAGCGGCTTTTACAGCGTTTTTCTGCTCGGGAAAACAGCGGCCAAAAGCTTTACGTCCTAAAACAACAACAATTTTCTTATTTGCCATAATAGTTCCCTCATTTCTTTCAATTCGTAAATGTATCATGTAATTCATTATGACACATGAAGGGCAAAGTCGCAAGGATTCATTTGGTAATGAAATAATTTCTATTTATCCTTGACAGGTAGAATAGTTGATGATAACATATAATTCATATAGAAATAGTAGGATTAAAAAGGAGACTAAAATGAAAAAAGGAGAAAAATATTTACATAATCAGGAACACATACATAGCCATCGCGCACTTATTGGTTTTGATGAACATGGTATTCCAACTATTGTTGCAAAAGCAGATCATAATGATGAAGAAGATGAACATGCATTTATTAGGGATTATATGAATGCAGTAACTGAATATAAAAAGACTTTTCCATCCAAACAGGATGTAATGGATCAGACTCCAGATCCGGCCATGCGTGACTTGCTGTTACGTTCAGAACAATTAGGAATAGATACGGCTTTTGACCGTTTTGATAAACAGAAACCACAATGTAATTTTGGGCTTGCAGGAATCTGCTGTAAAATCTGTAACATGGGACCATGCCGTATTACACAGAAAGCATCCCGAGGTGTCTGTGGTGCAGATGCAGATTTGATTGTTGCAAGGAATCTTTTGCGCTCCGCTGCAGCAGGAGTTGCCCAGCACGGAATGCATGCAAGAGAAGTTATTCTTGCACTAAAATGGGCAGCCGAGGGAAAGCTAGATATACCAATTATAGGAGAACAGAAGATAAGAAGTACTGCAGAAGCGTTTGGGATTAAAACATATCGAAGGTCAACGAAGAAGATTGCGTCTGAACTGGCAGATACACTTTTAGAGGATATGTCAAGGACAGTACCGGGAGAATATAAAACAATCAAAGCATGTGCACCAGCTGAAAGACAAAAGGTATGGGAAGAGCTAGATATCCTTCCAATTAGTGCGTATCATGAGGTGTTTGAAGCGTACCACAAAACAGGTTGTGCCACAGATGGAGATTGGAAAAGTGTAATGCAACAGTTTTTAAGATGTGGTCTAGCGTTTACCTTTTCCGGTGTGGTTGGGGCATCAATTGCAACGGATAGTTTGTTTGGTGTAGGCGATAGAGTTACATCAAAAGTAAACATTGGAGCTTTGAAAAAGGGATATGTAAATATTGCAGTACATGGGCATTTGCCTGTTTTGGTAAGTGAGATTGTTAAGGTAGGCAAGGATGAGAAGTTTATTGAACTTGCAAAATCAAAAGGGGCAAAAGGAATTCGCTTTTATGGGATCTGTTGTTCTGGTCTTGCAGCGATGTATCGATACGGTGGAGTCATTCCACTATCCAATGCAGTATCTGCTGAACTTGTATTAGCAACGGGGGCACTTGATTTGTGGGTGGCTGATGTACAGGACGTATTTCCGGCAATTATGGATGTGGCAAAATGCTTTAAAACAACGGTTGTGACAACAAGCGAATCTGCAAGACTTCCAGGTGCAGAACGATATGAGTATGATCATCATCATTCCAATATAGGAGAAACAAGAGAACTAGCTGAGAAAATAGTAACACGAGCAATTGAGAGTTTCGAAGCAAGAAAAGGGATTCCAGTACATATTCCACCTTATGAAGTGGAAGCAGAGGTAGGTTTTTCGGTAGAGTATATACATAAACGTTTTGGAAGCATGAAGCCACTGGCAGATGCACTAAGAAGTGGAAAAATCCTTGGTATTGTCAATATGGTTGGCTGTAGTAATCCAAAGGTTTTATACGAAAAAGCAACTGTAGATGTGGCAGAAGTGCTATTAAAGAATAATGTAATGATTTTGTCTAATGGCTGTGCGTCATTTCCATTAATGAAGTTAGGATATTGTAATACGTCGGCACTAGACAAATGCGGCAACAGTCTGAGAGAATTCCTGTCGCCAGATTTGCCTCCAGTATGGCATGTTGGAGAATGTATTGACAATACTCGATCGTCAGGAATATTTGCAGGCATTGCAGGTGAGTTAAATGAAAAGATTAAGGATATGCCATTTGCATTTGCTTCTCCAGAATGGGGCAATGAGAAAGGAATCAATGCAGCACTTGGTTTTCGATTATTAGGAGTTAGTTCTTATCATTGTGTTGAGGCACAGATTTATGGTTCTAAGAATGTGATAGAATTCTTGAAAGAGGGAACAAAGGAAATCCTTGGTTCATCAATGAATGTGGATGTAGATCCTGTTTCACTTGGTAATAAAATCGTAGAAGACATGAAGCTTAAGAGAAAGGCTTTAGGCTGGGAATAAAGGGGGCAGATAGTTAAAATGAAAAAAGGTATCATTCTGTTTTTCGTGTGTATGGCAATGTGTTTTCTGACTGCCTGTGGTGCAAATAAATTTTCTGATAAAAATGCAGCGAATACGGTTAAGATTGCATATATACCAATTACCCATGCATTAGCGGTTTTTGAAGAAGCAGAGGAATGTAAAGAAAACAAGAATTTAAATATAGAACTTGTGAAGTATGGTTCTTGGCCAGAACTTATGGATGCCCTTAATACGGGCAGGGTAGATGGAGCTTCTGTTCTTATTGAGTTAGCTATGAAAGCAAAGGAACAGGGTATTGGGTTAAAGGCTGTTGCATTGGGGCATAGAGACGGAAATGCAATTATCGTATCCAAACAGATAAATTCTATGGAGGAACTGAAAGGTAAGACGTTTGCAATACCCCATAGGCAGTCTTCCCACAATCTGCTACTACAGGATGCGCTTTATAAGGCATCAATGGCTGTGGATGATTTAAAGATTGCCGAACTTGCTCCTACGGAAATGGCGTCTGCGCTGGCAAGTGGGCAAATTGATGGATATTGTGTGGCAGAGCCTTTTGGAGCGCAGGCAGTATTTCTTGGTGTTGGAAAAGTATTGTATTCTTCCGAGAAACTCTGGGATGACTCCCTTTGCTGCGGGTTGGTTTTGAGCGACAAGTTTATAAAGGAACGACCATCCTTAGCCAGAAATTTTGTAAAAGCTTATAAAAAGGCTGGTAACAACCTTTCAGACAAACAGAAAATGACGGTAGCAAAGAAGTATCTAAAGCAGAACAGAGATGTTCTGGATATATCGTTAAAATGGATATCCTATGACAATCTTGCTATTACAGAAGACATTTATGATAAGCTTACAGAAAAAATGAGGCGATACGGATTGTCCGATAATCCGCCGTTGTACAAAGAATTTGTTGACAATACGTTATAAGGAAGTGGTTAGGTGAAAAAAATAAGGGCAATCAAAAATGTTGTGTTATCATTTGCAGTAGTGCTTGGAATATGGCAGTTTGTATATATAAGAAGCAGTTTTAACAAAGCATTATTTCCGTCACCCTTTCAAGCATGGACGGCGTTTCTTGAACTGATGATGGATGGAACCATGTTGCTTGGAATACGCATGAGTATGTATCGTTTTGCAGTGGGATATTTGAGTGCGGTTCTTGTGGCAGTGTTACTTGGGCTTTTGCTTGGATGGTATACCAATGTATTTCAATATATTAATCCGGTTGTACAGTTGTTACGTCCGATTTCCCCTATGGCTTGGATGCCGTTTATTGTGTTGTGGTGCGGTATTGGAGATGTTCCAGCTATCGTAGTAATATTTATCGCAGCCTTTTTTCCGGTTCTGTTATCGACAGTATCAGCCGTGAAAGGGATTGATCCGATTTACTTAAAGGTTTCGCAAAGTTTTGGAATCAAACAGCCGCAGATTTTATGGAAAGTCATATTTCCAGCAGCATTTCCTCAGATTGCCAATGGTATACACCTTGCACTGGGAACTGCCTGGGTGTTTTTGGTGGCGGGTGAAATGATCGGTGCACAATCAGGATTAGGTTATCAGATTATTGATGCTAGAAATAACCTTCGGGCGGATATGCTGCTTGCCACTATTGTTGTGATTGGTTTAATAGGTGTATGTCTGGATGCATTGCTTAAGTTATTGGAAAAAAGCTTGTTACGTGCGTGGGGAGGTGGAAGGTAATGTACATAGAGATTAAGAATGCAGGGAAAACCTTTCTTCAAAACGGCGAAACTTTCCGAGCATTAGACTGTGTGTCTTTGTCCATCGAAAAGGGAGAATTTATTTGCTTATTAGGACCGTCTGGATGTGGAAAGAGTACATTGTTAAATGCAATTGCAGGTTTTTCACCCGTCAATGAGGGGTGTATAAAAATTGATGGGGTGGAAGTTACAAAGCCATCTACTGAGAATGTAACTATTTTTCAGAACTATGGACTTTTGCCATGGAGAACAGTTTTAAAAAATGTGCAATTGGGTTTGGAAGCAAAAAAAGTGTCGAAGACAGAACGTAAGGAAATAGCAGAAAAATATCTAGAACTTGTGGGTTTGTCTGAATTCAAAACATCATACCCTAGACAGCTTTCAGGTGGAATGCAGCAGAGGGTTGCAATTGCGAGAGCTCTTGCGGTTGATCCTGAAATTATATTTATGGATGAGCCATTTGGGGCATTAGATGCTATAACAAGAATGAAATTACAGGATGATATACTTCGCATATCCAAAGACCAGAAAAAGACAATCATTTTTGTGACTCATGATATCGAAGAAGCGATTTATTTGGCAGATCGTATTGTGGTGATGACTCCTAACCCGGGTAGGGTTAAAAAAGTAGTAGAAGTAAAATTACAGCAGTCGCGGGATAGAACCAGTGATGACTTTCTTGAGTTAAGAGATAAAATTTTTGATATCTTTAATATGAAGCTAAAGGATGAAGTAGAGTATTATATCTAAGAAGCAGATATTGTGAGTTAACACTTAATCCATAAGGCAAGCAGGAATGGCAACCCTGCTTGCCTTATGGATTATTTTGGTATTTTCACGCTTGACAATACACGTATAATTGTATACAATTATACAAAAAGCAGAAGAGGAGCAACCGAAGATGGAGAATAGACGTGTTACCAAGAATGCTCATACGAATCTTTTACAGTTAGAAGAGCATATGTATCCACTTGTTGATGTTGAGAAACCAAACGTATTTCGCAACTTGTTTCCGTATGATGAGATTCCTAAGATAGCATTTAATGATCGAATCGTACCACATAACTTTCCTGAAGAAATATGGATCACAGATACTACGTTCCGTGATGGACAACAATCCAGGACACCATATTCTACAGAGCAAATCGTAACACTATACGATTATTTACATAGATTAGGAGGCACGAAGGGAATTATTCGCGCCAGTGAGTTTTTCTTATATAGTAAAAAAGATCGAGATGCTGTATACAAATGTATGGAGAGAGGATATGAATTTCCAGAAGTTACAGCGTGGATTCGTGCCAGTAAGAAAGACTTTGAATTAGTAAAAGATATAGGATTAAAGGAAACCGGTATTTTAGTAAGCTGTTCCGATTTCCATATTTTCTATAAAATGAAAATGACAAGACGTCAGGCAATGGAACATTACCTAAGTGTTGTACGTGAATGTCTGGAAACAGGTGTTGCAGCAAGATGCCACTTAGAAGACATTACAAGAAGTGATATTTATGGATTTGTTATACCATTTTGTCTTGAACTCATGAAATTAAGCAAAGAATATAATCTTCCAGTTAAAATCCGTTGCTGTGATACGATGGGATATGGTGTAAACTACCCAGGTGCCGTTATTCCACGTTCTGTACAGGGAATTATATATGGTATCATAAATCACGCAGGTGTACCATCCGAATGGCTGGAATGGCATGGACATAATGATTTCTATAAGGCAGTAAGTAATTCTACAACTGCATGGTTATATGGTGCATGTGGCGTAAACTGTTCCTTATTCGGAATTGGTGAACGTACAGGCAATACTCCACTAGAGGCTATGGTATTTGAGTATGCACAGTTAAAAGGTACGTTGGATGGAATGGATACAACTGTGATTACAGAACTTGCGGAATACTATGAGAAAGAAATCGGATATCGAGTTCCTTCCCGTACACCTTTTGTTGGACGTAACTTTAATGTAACCAGAGCTGGAATTCATGCTGATGGGTTATTGAAAAATGAAGAGATTTATAATATATTTGATACAGAGAAATTCTTAAATAGACCTGCTGTAGTTGCAGTATCGAATACATCTGGTCTTGCAGGTATTGCGCACTGGATTAATACACATTTTAAGCTAAAAGGTGACGATGCCATTGATAAGTCTCATCCTGTAGTTGCCCTTGTAAAAGAGTGGGTAGATGCAGAATACGAAGATGGTCGTATTACCGTAATTACTGACGATGAATTATTAGATATCATTAGTCAGGCTTGCGAAGAAACGGCTACCACAATGTTTGGAGAAAATTAAATATTTAGGAGGAACAGTATGAACAACCAACAAATTGAAGCGGCAAAAGAAAAATTTGGTCAGTTATTGGAAAAACAGTTAGCTAGAGTAGAAGAAATGAAAGCACAGGGCGACTTTGTAGATTACAAATCACTTGATAAAATCGTAATCGGTGTTTGCGGTGGAGATGGTATTGGACCAGCAATCACAGGTCAAGCACAAAGAGTATTAGAATACTTATTAAAAGATGAAGTAAACAAAGGCAAAGTAGAGTTTAAAGTTATTGATGGTCTTACAATCGAGAGAAGAGCTGCTGAAATGAAAGCGATTCCAGATGACGTTTTGGAAGAGTTAAAACAATGTGATGTTATCTTAAAAGGACCTACAACAACACCAAGAAAAGGTGATCCATGGCCAAACGTTGAATCTGCTAACGTAGCTATGAGAAAAGCATTAGATTTATTTGCTAACGTAAGACCTGTTCGTATTCCGGAAGAAGGTATTGACTGGACATTCTACCGTGAAAATACAGAAGGTGGATACGCTGCAGGTAAAGAAGGTGTCAATGTAACAGAAGACCTTGGAATTGACTTTACAATCGCAACAAGCCAGGGATGTGACCGTATTATCCGTGCTGCCTTTGAATTTGCAAAGAACAATGGAAAAACTAGAGTAACTGCTGTGACGAAAGCGAATATCATCAAAACAACAGATGGAAAATTCCTTGATACATTCTATCGTATTGCCGAAGAATACGAAGGAATCACAGCAGATGACTGGTACATAGATATTATGACAGCTAAATTAGTAGATGAGAAGAGAAGAAGAGACTTCCAGGTTGTAGTATTACCTAACTTATATGGTGATATTATTACAGATGAAGCTGCTGAATTCCAAGGTGGTGTAGGAACAGCAGGAAGTGCTAACATTGGTAAGAAATATGCTATGTTTGAAGCAATTCATGGTTCTGCTCCTCGTATGGTAAAAGAAGGCCGTGATATCTATGCAGATCCATGTAGTGTAATCCGTGCAGGTGCTATGTTGTTAGGTCACATTGGATATAATGCAGAAGCCGATAAGCTTTACAAAGCATTAGATATCTGTACGGCAGCCGATAGCAAGTTAAAGATTACAGGACGTGATACAGGATGTACAAGTGCAGAATTTGCAGACTATATCATGGAAACAATTGAGAATTTATAAAATTAAAGCAGTATTGCAGTAGGAGGAATACCTGTGGACGAGTTTGATGTGGAGAAAGAGACCACAGATAAATATACCCTTAGAGGTAGGGTTTTTAACCAGATCCGTGAGGATATCTTATCCGGAAAATATAAATCAGGGGAAGAATTAAGAGAAAGTACAATTGGTCATGAATTAGGAGTCAGTCGTACGCCAGTGCGGGAAGCACTTAGGCAGCTTGAATTAGAAGGGCTGGTTAAAATAATTCCGAATAAGGGTGCGCAGGTAATTAGTTTGTCTGTCAAAGATATAAAAGATATTTATGCGATACGCTCCCATTTGGAGGGATTATGTGCTAGATGGGCATGTGAAAACATTACTCCCGAACAGATAGAAGAGTTAGAGGAAATTGTTTACTTAAGTGAGTTCAGAGCGTCAAAGCATCATTATGAACAGATGATGGAATTAGATAATAAATTTCATGAAATCATCTATGAGGCATCTCAGAGTAAAATGCTTAGACATTTATTAAAGGACTTTCATCATTATGTCCAGCGGGTACGCAAGAGTACATTAGCTTCTACAGGAAGAGCAGAAAAATGCAACATGGAACACAAAGCTATATTAGAGGCACTGAAAGAACATAATCCTGATAAGGCGGAAGAGTTAGCGCATAAACATATTTTGTTTACTGTGGAAAATATTGAAAAGCAAGGTTTGGAAAAGATTTTGCAAGAGTAAAGCTAGGGAGGACTTCGGTTCTCCCTTTGCTGATTTATAGGAAATTTTCCTACACTAAATGAATTATTATACATATAAACGAATAAATATAAAGAATGATATTGAAATTGTGTGTGTGGTATTATATACTTAAGGCAAGTTATTATCGAAGTTGTTCTTAAATGAAAGGAAATTATATGAAGAATCGAATGAAGAAACGGATTTATATCATCCTGTCTTGTATTCTGCTGGTAACCTTGGTTGGCTGTAAAGCGGATAAGACAGATAAAGCGGCTTCTAAAAGTGGAACAATTATTGTTGGAACAGAAGCTGGTTTCGCCCCATATGAGTTTATGGAAGGAAATAATGTTGTTGGAATTGACATGGATATTGCGAAGAAGATTGCAGATGCTGCTGGCAAGACTCTAGTAATAAAAAATATGGATTTCGATGGTGCTTTAGTTGCAGTCCAGCAAGGAAAAGTGGATTTTGTAGCTGCAGGAGTATCCGTTACAGATGAACGTAAAAAGAATATGGATTTCTCTGATAATTATGTAGATTCTACGGATGTGGTTGTAGTAAACGCCAAAAACCCAGCGTTAGTGAGCGTAGACGAACTTAATGGTAAAGTTATTGGAGTACAGCAGGGGAATGTAGCGGACCTTTGGGTTTCAAATGAAGATAATGTAAAGGCAAAAGAAATCAAACGTTATACAGCATTTGCACAGGCAACGCAGGATTTGAAGAATGAAAAGATTGACTGTATCGTTATGGATGAAGTTCCTGCCAAAGAGCTGGTTAATTCCACTTCTGGAGTAAAGATTTTAGAGGGAGAAGAAAACATTGCTTTTTCTGATAACTACGCCATAGCAGTTAAAAAAGGCAATAAGGAATTACTTAATCAGATTAATACAGTAATTGAAGAATTAAATAACAGCGGAGAAATGGACGAAATTTTTGCTAAGTACGGAGCGGAAGAGAAGAAGAACTGGCTGTTTGGTTTAGGTGGACGTTTTTATGACTCATTGATAAGAGGAGAACGTTATAAGTCTTATTTGAGTGGTTTACTTGTTACTGTAGAAATATCCTTCTTTGCAATCTTATTAGGTATCTGCCTTGGTATCTTAATTGCAGTTGGTAAAGTTTCATCTGCAGTAAATCAAAAGTTTAAGTGGCTTGGCAGACTTTGTAACCTTTACACAACAATTATTCGTGGAACGCCCGTAATTGTGCAGCTGTTAATTATTTATAACCTTATCTTTACTTCAAGAGATGCCAATCCAATTTTAACTGGTGCAGTATGTTTCGGTATTAACTCTAGTGCTTATGTAGCAGAAATTGTACGTGCAGGTATCGAATCCCTTGATAACGGTCAGACAGAGGCTGGTCGTTCTCTTGGCTTTACCTATCCACAGACCATGCGATATATTATTTTGCCACAGGCAATCCGAAATATTTTACCAGCTCTAGGTAATGAATTTATTTCTTTAATTAAAGAAACATCCGTTGCAGGTTATATCGCAGTTACAGATTTGACAAAAGCTGCCCAGCTTGTTGGAAATCGAACCTTTGATGTGTTGCCTCCATTGATTATTGCTGCGGCAATCTATCTTGTTATAGTAGTTGGATTAACAAAAGCGCTAAGTTTGGTTGAGAGGAGAATGAGTCAAGGTGATAGAAGTTAAGAATTTAAATAAAACATTCGGTGATCATGTTGTTTTAAAGGGAGTTACTGAAACCATCAAAAAGGGTGAAAAAGTTGTTATTATTGGCCCATCTGGTTCTGGAAAATCAACTTTTCTGCGTTGCTTGAATCTAATGGAAACTCCAACATCTGGAGAGATCTGGTTTGAGGGCGAAAATATTACGGATAAAAAGACGAATATTAATCTCATTCGACAGAAAATGGGAATGGTATTCCAGCAGTTTAATCTATTTCCGCATTTAACAGTGAAGGAAAACATTATGCTTGCACCGGTAAAGCTAAAGTTAATGTCGCAAGAAGAAGCTTCTAAGAAGGCAGATCAGCTGTTAGAGCGTGTTGGTTTACCTAATAAGGCAAATGCATATCCAAAGAAATTGTCTGGTGGTCAGAAACAACGTATTGCAATCGCAAGAACATTGGCGATGAATCCAGATGTGATTTTATTTGATGAACCAACTTCTGCATTAGATCCTGAGATGGTAGGCGAGGTATTAGAGTTGATGAAGGAACTTGCCGACGACGGTATGACAATGGTTGTGGTGACACATGAGATGGGGTTTGCTAGGGAAGTTGCTACCAGGGTCATGTTTATGGATGGTGGCAATATTAAAGAGCAGAATCCACCAAAGGAATTTTTTGAGAATCCACAGAATGAGAGACTGAAGGCATTTTTGTCTAAGGTGCTATAAAAACAATTAAGGAAACTTATTTGAATGCTAAGTAGAATATGATAGAATAGAAACAGAAGCAATCGAATACAGGGTGGACGCCTCCGGAATTTATGCTTTGCAAAAAGCATAAAGGAAGGGAGGTGAAGCGAATGGATACATACGAAGTGATAAACGTACTGTTTAACGGAGGATTGTTCTTAATCGCTTTGCTTGCCTATCTAGACAATAGGAACAACAAGCACAAATAAAAAAGCCTACCCTGTTCGCACCAGGATAGGCGATTCTCATTGAGAGTATAAACCCATTCCGGAAGCATCCACCATGTGGAGATTGCTTCTTTTGTTTTAGTATAGCACTTCTTTTTTTGAATGTAAAGTAAAATGATATTAGTATATGTAATTAAGAAAACTTAATCGCTTTGCTTGCCTATCTAGATAATGGAACAACAAGCACAAATAAAAAAAGCCTACCCTGTCAGCAACAGGATAGGCGACTCTCATTGAGCGTATAACTCCATTCCGGAAGCATCCACCATGTGGAGGTTGCTTCTTTTGCTTAAAGTAAAGCAGAATGTCACCATTTAGAGCAGTGATTCCCATTCTTCCATTAATTCTTCTAGTCTAGTTTCATTTTCTTGTTTTTCGTTATTCAATTTAACAAGCTTAGAAACATTGGTATAAATATCAGCTTGTGCAAGCAGTTCATCAATTTCACTATTACGTTCTTCCAGCCTTGTAATTTCATCCTCGCATTTTTTTATCTGGTTCTGTAATTTGCGCTGTCTAGCTTGTTCTTCCTTCTGCTGTTTCCAATCCATTTTACTATCAGATACATTAGAATTAACAGATTCTGTTTTTGATGCAGTAGAAGCAGTTACATCACGTTTACCAAACGAATTTATACTATTTTGTGCAAATGCAACACTTTCCTGAATTTCTTTCTTCTCCAGATAATAATCATAGTTTCCGATATAATTAATCAAAGTCTGGTTTGTTAAATCTAAAATTCGAGTAGCAGTTTTGTTAATAAAATAACGATCATGTGATACATATAATACAGTTCCTGTATAATTTTTGATAGCATTTTCCAAAATTTCTTTAGAGGCAATGTCTAAATGGTTGGTAGGCTCATCCAAAATCAGTAAATTTGATTCCGAAAGCATCAGCTTTGCAAGTGACAAACGGCCACGTTCACCACCACTTAAATCTTTTACGCGTTTGAACACATCATCATTGGTAAATAGGAAAGCAGCTAACGTATTACGAATTTGCGTGTTATCCATGTCAGGATAAGCATCGTGAAGTTCATCAAACAGTGTTTTTTCCATATTAAGTACATGATGTTCCTGATCGTAGTAACCAATTTTAACTTTAGAACCTAATGTTATGGAGCCGCTGTCGGCATCTAAAACTCCATTAATAATTTTTAGAATCGTTGTTTTGCCAGTTCCATTTCCTCCGATAATGGCTACCTTTTCGCTTCGCTTAATGTCAAAATCCAGATGCGTAAATAGTGTGTGTGAACCAAAAGACTTGCTTAAGTCACGAACCGTAAGAACATCGTTGCCACTGACAACAGAAGGAGTTAAGGTAAAATGCATTTGCACGTCTTCTGTGATTGGTTTATCCAAACGTTCCATCTTGTCTAACATCTTAACACGACTCTCAGCACGTTTTATGGACTTCTCACGGTTAAAAGAACGGAGTTTAGTAATAACCTCTTCCTGATGCTTAATTTCCCGTTGCTGATTATTATATTGCTTTATCATAGCTTCACGAAGTAAGTCCTTTTTGGTGATAAAGTCTGTATAATTTCCCTCATACACACGTGCTTTTGCGTGTTCTAATTCGATGACTTTTGTAACAACACGATCTAAAAAGTAACGGTCATGGGCTACAATTAATACACTTCCTGGATAGTTCATCAGGTAAGTTTCCAACCATGCAATTGAATTTAAGTCTAAATGGTTGGTAGGCTCGTCAAGCAGGATGATATCTGGTTTGGACAAGAGCAGCTTTCCAAGGGAAACACGAGTTTTCTGTCCGCCTGAAAGGGCATTGGTACGTTTGTTGAATTCATTTTCTTCAAAGCCTAGGCCCTTTAAAACCCCAACAATTTCACTTTTATATGCATACCCATTATTCATTTCAAATTCATGAGTAAGCTTGGAATATTGATTTAACAAGTTCTCTAACTTATCACCAGAAGCAGTTTTCATTTCGACTTCCATACTTCGAATTTTTTCATCAAGCTCTATAATATACTGCTTAACCTCTAACATTTCCTCGTAAATGGTATTGTTGCTGTCTAAATCCTGATGCTGTGCTAAATAGCCAATCGTTGCACCTTTTGAAAGAATTACTTCTCCATCATCTTGCTTCATTTCATGCATAATGATTTTGAGTAATGTTGATTTCCCGGCGCCATTGATTCCAACAATAGCAGCCTTTTCGCGTTCATTTATATGAAAGGACACGCCAGATAAAATTTCATCTGTTCCAAATGTTTTTGTTATATCTTTACATGCTAAAATCATATGATAACCTCTCCTTGTATGAAGATTATAAAAAATATCGTATTTTGTGTCAACTTTTTGAGAAGGTTTGTTTCAATAAGTATTTATTTCGTGTAATAGTATTTCGCTAAAGAGACATTTTAATAAGAGAATAATAGGCTCAATTTTTGTGAAATTATTGACATTGATTTCGCATTCCCATATAATATATCATAATATTATTTTCGAAAGGAAAACAATTGTAACGATGGGTTTACAATGAAGGAGGTAACACAGTGAGTGATAAAGAAATTTCCTCAGCCGTAATAAAACGTCTTCCACGTTATTACCGTTATTTAGGCGAGTTGATGGAAAATGATGTAGTTCGTATTTCATCCAAAGAACTAAGTGAGAGAATGAAGGTGACTGCATCACAGATTAGGCAGGATCTAAACAATTTTGGTGGATTTGGTCAACAGGGGTATGGATATAACGTAGAATATTTATATACAGAGATTGGTAAAATATTAGGCCTTGATCGCCGTTATAAAGTGATTATTGTTGGAGCTGGTAATCTGGGACAGGCTTTGGCTAATTATACTGATTTTGATAAACGTGGTTTCCGTGTAATAGGAATCTTTGATGTAAATCCAAGACTAGTTGGTATGACAATAAGAGGTATTGAAGTTCGAGATGTAGATGAATTGGAAAGTTTTATAAAAGAGAATAAAGTAGATATTGCAGCACTTACATTACCAAAGACAAAAGCACCACAGATTGGTGCTGATATTGTGAAGTGGGGAGTACGTGCAATCTGGAACTTTGCCCCTACAGATTTAAATTTGCCAGAAGATGTGATTGTAGAAAATGTTCATTTGGCAGAAAGCCTTATGCGAGTTTCCTATAATTTACGTAACAGAGAGAGAGCGCAGGGACAGGAAAAAGTACTTGCAGATATGGAAGAGGAATAGGAAGAATTAGGGGGAGTAGTATTGAAGAAGAAGGAACGAGAACCCGATTATAAATCTTTTGTTGATAAGAAAAAAATTCCTATCATAACACTTGACCCAAAGTGGCATGAGTTATTTCCGAACGATGCAAAGACACCAGCTATCAATCAATTAGAAAAAAAATTGAATGATCTGTTAAAGCAGCAGGGAAAATTAGTGAATGAAATTAAGGATATGAAAAAACTTAAGATGAAACTGATGAACCAGATCGTAGCTAATATGGGCGAAGGTGAAACAGAGGCTGCTGAGCGTAAAAAAGGTAAAAAGCAGGAAGTTAGCCAGAAGATGATTTTGGAGATAAATGATAAATTAGAAGTAAAAAATGATGAACTGATAGACATTCCTTACAAGATTCGTGAAGTCAACGAACTTCTTGTTGTTGAATGTTTAAAATACTGGTATTCACTTCTAAAAGATAACACGTCAGATATTCAAAAACTGGATAAATGGATTTTAGCAGCAAGAGAAGAGCTGAAGCGTAAACTTCTCTTGAAGCAGGAGAAAGAAGAAATGAATGAAAAAGTGTATTCCTATATGCACAATTTACTTGGACATGATGTGATTAATAAGTTTGACCACAGCTTTGTGAATAAAGGAAGCGATTCAGAATGAAGTATGCTGTAGATGCCAATGCAATGAATGAAATTGACCGTACGACAATGGAGATAATAGGTATTCCATCTATGGTGCTTATGGAAAAGGCTGCAATGAAGCTCGTTGAAACCATGATTCCTAAGATTACAGAACGAGATAGGATACTAGCGGTCTGTGGGGGTGGGAATAATGGCGGAGATGGAGCAGCAGCTGCACGTCTACTCCACGAAAAAGGATACAATGTGGACATACTGTTAGTTGGAGATGAGACCAAAGCATCTGAACAAATGAAGGCACAGTTAAATATTGTAAGAAATCTTGGCATGTCAGTATACAATTCGGTCAAGGTGTCTGAATATAATGTGATAATAGATAGTTTGTTTGGAGTTGGTTTAAAAAGGACAATAGAAGGAAAATATGCCCAGATTATTCAGGAAATCAATCATTCAGGGGGGATGGTGTTTTCTGTGGATCTTCCATCGGGTGTGGATGCATCAAATGGAAAAATTTTAGGTATTGCAATTAGAGCAAACTATACGGTAACATTTGGTTGCCATAAGATTGGCCTTTTACTGTTTCCAGGATGTGATTATGCTGGTGAAGTATTTGTTGCAGATATCGGTTTTCCACAGAAAGTCATACATTCTGTTGCAAAGAAAAGCTTCTATTATGAGCAGGAAGATTTATCAAGATTGCCTGAAAGGAAGAGGCGATCTAATAAAGGAACATATGGTAGAGTTCTTGTTATTGCGGGAAGTGAGAAAATTAGCGGAGCAGCATACTTGTCTGCAAAAGCAGCTTATCGTATAGGTGCTGGCCTTGTGAAAGTTCTTACACCAGAATGCAATAAAACAGTGATACAAAGCTTGCTTCCAGAAGCATTGCTTTCTACCTATCAGTCAGACGAGTTGGATTATCATTGGTTAAAGGGTGAACTGGACTGGGCAACGGCAGTTGTCATTGGACCAGGTATAGGAATATCGAATATTTCTAGAAAGATGGTCTTATTTGTAGTCGAAAATGTAAAAAATCCGTTAATTTTTGATGCAGATTCTATAAACTTGTTGGCAGATGAAGAAAAGTATGTTATAAAAGATGAGACAAAACATAGTACAGTCCTTCATTTACCATCTAATGTAATACTTACACCTCATTTAAAGGAAATGTCAAGACTGACAAAACTATCGTTACAACATATTGTATCCAACACATATGAAGTTGCAACGCAGTATAGGGGCAACTATGTGCTGGTATTGAAAGATGCCAGAACTATAGTGATAGATGAAGAACGTATATATTTTAATGTATCAGGCAATAATGGCATGGCAACGGGAGGTTCTGGAGATGTGTTAACTGGTATTATAGCAGGTCTTGCCGCTCAGGGGCTGAGCAATTTCGATGCTGCCGCATTGGGTGTTTACATCCATGGGTTAGCAGGTGATTACGCTGTGAAGGAAAAAAATAATTACAGCTTAATGGCTGAAGATATTGTCGATGCACTAGCATATATTTTGTAAAGTTGTAAAGATAGGAGACAGTGAAATGGAATATTACAGAGTACATGCAGATATTAATTTGGACGCAATATATAGAAATATTGAGGAAACAAAAAGATTACTAGAAGCAGACACAAAACTCATGGTAATTATTAAGGCTGATGGCTATGGTCATGGTGCAATTCCTATTGCAAAGGTACTAGATCCAATTGTAGACGCCTTTGGAATTGCAATTATTGAAGAGGGTATAGAATTAAGGGAAAATGGAATTAAGAAACCACTGTTAATTCTAGGGGTAACACCAGCTCCGTTATATAGTAAATTGGTGGAGTACGATATTATGCCGGCTGTATTTTCACTCGAGAGTGCCAAATTATTGGCCAAAGAGGCTAGAAAACAGAATAAGACTGCAAAAATTCATATTGCAGTAGATACAGGTATGTCTCGTATTGGCTTCCCTGTTGCAAGGGAAAGCATAGAAATAATTCAGAAAATCGCTAAGCTAGATGGAATTGTAATTGATGGATGCTTTTCTCATTTTGCTACAGCGGATGAAACAGACAAAACATTTACATTACAACAAATAAATAGATTTCAGTCATTTGTGGATGAATTAGAAAAAGCTGGGGTTCACATACCTGTAAGACATCTATCCAACAGTGCTGGAATTATGGAGGTTCCAAAGGCGCATTATGACATGGTTCGCTCAGGAATCAGTACTTATGGTCTTTATCCATCAGAGGAAGTAAATAAGAAAAGACTTCCATTGTGTCCGGCAATGGAAATTAAAAGTTTTGTTACGTTTGTTAAGACGCTAGATTCAGGGATTGGAATCAGTTATGGTCAAACATTCGTTACAAATAGAGAAACAAGGGTAGCAACAGTGCCAGTTGGTTATGCGGATGGATATCCAAGAGCTCTTTCAAATCAAGGCTATGTATTAATACGTGGCAAAAAAGCTGCAATCTTAGGAAGGGTCTGCATGGACCAGTTTATGGTTGATGTAACAGATATTCCAGGAGTAATAGAAGGGGATATAGTAACTTTAGTGGGAAGAGATAAGGATGAATGCATTACGGTGGAAGAATTAGCTGAAATGAGTCATTCTTTCAATTATGAATTTGTTTGTGACATTGGAAAACGTGTTCCAAGAGTCTATTATTATCGCGGTGAAAAAGTAGGAACATATGATTTCTATCACTGCTCACAAGTTACGTATAACATTAGTTTCTAGAAGTTGAATGAATAGAGTTTATTTTTGTAAGTTGAAGAGATTAGATGCAAAAAATGAAATGAGTTATTCACAGAATGAAATTTTATGGAATACGAGAGAAAAAAATGGTAACAATAAAAAGAAAAAGCCATAAAATGGAGTGTGAATAATGTGATTATAAAACGTGGAGATATTTTTTATGCAGATTTAAGGCCAGTAGTTGGGTCTGAACAAGGTGGAGTACGTCCCGTACTTATTATACAGAATGATACAGGTAACAGACATAGTCCTACCGTTATCTGTGCAGCAATTACATCAAAAATGAATAAAGCAAAGCTTCCTACACATGTAGAGCTGAATGCTGAAAAATATGGAATAGTTAAGGATTCTGTAATTTTATTAGAACAAGTTAGGACAATTGATAAGTCACGTTTAAAAGAAAAGGTTTGTCATTTAGACGAAGATATAATGTTTAAGATTGATGAAGCATTATTAGTTAGTTTTTCGCTGGCTTAACATTTTTACGCAGCGTAAGCGATGTAATATAATGCTTGCCAAGAAGAAAAGGAGTAAATTAATTAAATGGATGGGTATCCCTATTGGAGAATGGGTATAATAGTTGTTTTAATTATTTGGAATGGGGCTGTATCGGCAGCACATGCAGCTTTTGAATCGATTAATGAAAGTCAGATACGCAAAAGATTAGAAGGGAATGAAGATAACAAAAGAGCACTTCAAATACTAGCCATGTTGGAAGAACCAAGCAGGTACATAAATTTATTTGAGGTGTTGATATCTGGGACAAGTATGATTATTGGTATGTTATTTACCAGTGGATTTTATGTAAGAGCATTTAAGTTATTACAGTCATATAATGAATTTTTTCATATTCATTTGCTTGTATCCAAGATACTTGCATTATTGATTACAGTTTTATTTATCTGTCTTGTTATTTTTATTGGAAATGTTCTACCAAGAAAGTTAGCAAAAGTACGTGCCGAAAAGTGCGTATTTTATCTGTATGGAGTGTTATACCACTCCTATAGAGTGCTAAAACCGTTTATAGTTTTCATAAATGGGCTGACGAAATTGGCCTTTTGGATTCTACGTATCAAAGAAGACAAGGATGAAGAGAATGTTACAGAAGATGAGATTATCTCAATTGTAAATGAAGGCTATGAGCAAGGGGTTTTGGAAGATACAGAAGCGGAAATGATTTCGAATATTATTGAGTTTGATGAAAAAGAAGTTATGGACATTATGACACACCGTAAGAAAGTAGTGTCAATAGATGCATCATTAACCGTAGAGGAAGCAATGCAGTTTGTAATGCAACAGCAGTTTTCCAGATTTCCAGTGTGTGAAGAAACCATTGATAATATTGTGGGAATCCTTCACATCAGAGATTTGATGAAATATTACATCTCAGGCGAGGACAGAACTGCAGTCGTGCGTGATATTTGCGGTGAACCTTATCTAGTGCCAGATACACAGCCAATTGATGTATTATGGAATGATATGCGAAGCAGGAAAATGCATATGGCTATCGCCATTGATGAATATGGTCAGACTGCCGGTCTAGTCGCAATGGAGGATATTCTAGAAGAAATTGTTGGCGCTATCTCAGACGAGTATGATGTAGATGAAAAAATGATTATCAAACAGATGGAAGGTCGTTTCTTAATGAAAGGAATGACACCGTTGGAGGAAGTGGAGGAAGCCCTAAACATTGAGATGAATCAGGAAGACTTTGAAACACTGAATGGTTTTCTGGTTTCCATGTTGGGACATATTCCTTCAGAAGACGAGAAAGCCGTCTTTAGTTATATGGGATATAAATTCCATATTGTTGATGTATCGGATAAGATGATCCGATATGTGAGAGTTGTGAAAGAATAGATGCAATAGCCTCGGTTTAATAAAAGCTGGGGCTATTGTTATGTAAAAGAATAGGAGTAAAAGAAAGTGTAAATGCAATGGTTGCATACAAACTCCTAAAATTCAAAAAACTCACTATTGAATAGTGAGTTTCTTGATAACAAAGTGTATAATAGGGTGGGAGTAGAAAGTGTTATTAACACTATCTGTCTTTAAGTATAAACCAAATATATGAATAAATTATGAACAAACTATTAATTCTTAAATTTTTTTTAAGAATTAATAGTTTTTGTAAGAAATTAGAAAGATTATGGAGAAGATTTCTTGATGTCGAAAGGAATTCCTATAGTGAATGTACGATTAAATAGATTCTCAGAATGTTAGTTTAAACAAAAACAAAACCTCAGGAGCGTTCTGAGGCTTTGTAACATTTTTATATGAATGTTGGGGAGGAGAAAGTGAAATTTATTTATATCACTATCTTGATTTCATTATAGCTAAGAAATATGTGTAAAGTATGACTTGAGTGAGAACAATATATGAACTTTTTTGTTCACATTATTATCAAATTATGGAAGGTTGAAGCGTATGAAAATATCAGTGCTGTGTGTTGGAAAAATTAAAGAGAAATATTTTACTGCGGGAATTGCAGAGTATCAGAAGAGGCTGTCTCGTTATTGTAAACTTGAGATTATTGAGGTGTCAGATGAGAAGACACCAGATCAGGCTAGTGAAAATGAGGAAAGAATCATTAAGGCGAAGGAAGCAGAGAGACTTTCTAAGTATATTAAGGATGACTCATATGTGATTGCCTTGGCGATTGAAGGAAAACAGTTGGATTCAGTAGAGTTTTCTAAGAAGATTGAGCAGCTTGGGATTAATGGGGTGAGTCATATTGTGTTTTTAATTGGTGGATCCCTTGGGTTGGATGCGGAGTTGCTAAAAAGGGCAGATATGAAGCTTAGTTTTAGTAAGATGACGTTTCCACACCAGATGATGAGGATGGTGTTGCTGGAGCAGGTGTATAGAGGGTATAGGATAATGAAGGGGGAACCGTATCATAAGTAGGGGTGCACAATTTAATTCTTGATAAAATGTCATATTTAAATTTAATAGATATCTGTTTCGTTACATTAGAATATAATATAGTATGAGAGGAGAATATTAATAATGAAGCCATTGAAGCATCTATAATATAACTGGTTATTAAAGTAGAAAAAAATGAGGTTTCTTTTTGTGAGTATTCGCATGTTTTAACGAAGCAAACAAATCTAACTTAGATGGAGGTAAGCTATGATTATTGGTTTTGTAATTTGGAGTATAGTTGCGACTATTTTTTTAGGAATTGGAATTAGTTCTCGTAAAGCTAATGAAGCTGTAGGCTTTTTTACATTTGTAAAACCGCCAAAAATAGAAAATATACAACGTTACAATAATGCGGTGTCTATCTTATGGTTTGTAGCAGCTGGAATGCTGGAATTGATAGGGATACCTTTTTTGCTTTTAAAACAGACTGCTCCCATAGTTATATTAATAATTCTTGCTGTAAGATTTCTGATTCTGGCAATGATATATGTATATTTTACAATTGAGACAAAATATCAGAGTAGATAAATTGATGGCACTTCAAATGCTTTCTACTCATAATAACTAAGGGGCAATTGGTGCTTGTGATTAATGAAATATATTATTCATATATCCAAGCCGCCTTACATATCAGATAATCAACAATTTGTATTAAGCAGAAGATAACGAAGTTAGAAAGTGTTTTAGTGCAGAATTGGCGATTGGGCAGAAGACCTATTGATGAATGTGTTCTAAAAGATGCACAAGAAAAAGTTGTAAGAATATCGGAATGTAAAATTATACGAAGATATTGCAAGGCATACCATTAATTGGAATAAGGGAATATACGAAAAAAGTCGAAACATATAATGAAGAAGTGAACGTTAATTAAGGAGACTTGCGATGAGAAAAAGAATATTGGTTTCATTATTATCAGCAATATTTTTGCTGAATTCTATACCGGTAGTAAATCCAGTGTATGCCGCTAATAGTGTGAATGTGCAGGAAGCGATGGAGATGCAAAATCATGTTACAGAGACTGTAATATATTTAGAAGATGGAGAGGGAGCACTAAGTGATGGGAAAGGAACTAAAGATTCTCCATATCAAAACATACGAACAGCACTTAAAAATATTCAAGCTGGACAAACATTAAAGCTGATTGGTGAGGTAAAGTATACAAAATATGAACAACATACGGATGGTTCAGCAAAGCCGCTAGTTATAGATAAGGCAATTATACTGGAAGGGAATGATGAGTCCTCTGGACTTATGCTTAGGACAACAATCCAGTTAGGAGCAGACGTAACATTCCGCAATATGAAGTTACAGTTGATTCCTGAAGTAACATTAGGAAGAGTATTAGGCCAGGCAGTAGAAAGAAGTAATACAATTTATGCAGCAGGACATAGTCTTACCTTAGATAATGTGAATACAATGTTGAATTCATCGTCACAGGCATCTGTACGCCCTTATATTAGTGGTGGTGCCCATAGAACTATGGATAAGGTAGGGAAAAAGGCAGTCATTAAAGTGATAAATCCATGTGAAGAAACCAAGATAGCTGCAATATATGCTGGTGACTACTGGGTTGACAGAAAGATGGATGTAGAGGTTCATTTGAATGCCAAATTAATCGATCCAGTGTTATATACTGGTGGGGTAAATGGTGAACTAAATGGTAACGTTGAGGTTAATTTATATAATCGCGCTAATCTTTTGGGATTTAATCGTTATAATCACAGCGGAGCCGTTAATGTAAAAGTGGAAGAAGAAGTTTTTGTGGATACTGTTAGTTTTGTACAGGTAGATGAAGTAGTATTAGAAAATAAAGCAAAAATTATGGTTCCACAATCAGGGGTATTCGATGTAGAGAAAGTAACCCTAAAAAAGGAAGCGGTTCTTGATTTTAGACAAATGAGTAATAGTCCTAGCATTGCAGGTGATTTTGTTGGTTGTAGCAATGTGGGAGATGCAAAGAAGGCAGGAGCTATTTTATTAAATAATAAGCAGACCTTGCAGATTGGTGGTAGTGTAAGTGGTCTTACCCGTTTAAATTCCAATGGTGTAGAGTATATGGAACGTTTTTTAGACGGCCATGAATATATTTGTGCTCAGAAAGCAGGAGATGGGACATTCTCCATTGAAGGGACGAGCTATCGTGATTATGAAATTCAAAAGAAAACAGAGCGAGGTTCAGATGTTTGGGTAGTTTCTAAAAAGAAAGCTGATGAGTTAGATAAGTTTGGTAATTTTGCTTGGCAAGGAGGAAATGACCAAATTGTGAAACCACAGTCAGGCGATGAATTTCTATATCCAGTTCAATTCTACAAAATGAGTGGTTCTGAATATTTGCCAGATATGCATGAGCTAGGAAATGATTATGTGATTTCTCTTGAAAGGGTAGATGGCAGGAAACTTGATCTTGAAGAGGATGTGTTTGTAGACTGGAATTATGATCGAGAAGAGGATGAACCTGTTCAGATTGTGTTTGCTATCTATAACCTGGAAAACGTTTACGGTGATTTGAGACTGACAGTAAAACATGTAGAAAGCGGAAAGAAAATTGAGAGAAGTATTGCTGTTCTTGAAAAAGAGGAAGTGCCGAGTGTGAAGCCAACGGAAATAGCACCAAGCGTAAAGCCAACGGATGTGTCACCAAGCACGAAACCGACTGCAGCGCCAAGTACGAAACCGGCTTCTATTAAGCTGAATATGACAAAGGCAACTCTTTATACGACTGGTTCTTCAATGTTGCAGCTCAAGGCAACTGTTGTAGGAACAAGTAACGTAGTAAAGTACATCAGTGAAAATAGCAAAATTGCCAAAGTAGATAAGTATGGTAAAGTAACAGCAGTTGGTGCAGGTACAGTGAAAATTAAAGCAGAAGCCAATGGAATAACTGCATATTGTACTGTGATTGTGAAAAAAACGGTTTTAAAATTGAATGTTGATAAGGCGACAATTTATACGGCTGCACAAAAAACAGTGCAAATCAAACCAACAATCGTGGGAGTTAGTCAAAAGGCAGCCTACGCTAGTAGTGATACAAAGGTAGCAAAGGTAGATAAATACGGAAAAGTAACGGCTGTGAAAGCTGGAACTGTAGTGATTACAGTAAAAGCCAATGGATTAACGAAAAAGTGTACCATTACAGTAAGAAAGCCTGAGTTGAAAATTAGTAAGACAAGCCTTACTGTGAGTCGTGGTAAAAAGGCTACGATTTCCGCAAAAGCAGCACCAAAGGGTACGATTACATTTACTTCAAATAATAAGAAATTGGTAACGGTTAATAAGCAGGGAGTTGTAACTGGAGTAAAATCTGGAACTGCGACAATTACTGTTAAGTGCAATGGAATCACAAAAAAAGTTACAGTGAAAGTAAAATAAAAAGAGAAGGCTAGGGAAAAAATAACCCTAGTCTTTTCTGTGTTTTTGTTGTTAATTTTTTTTAATAGATGGTATACTACATACTGAATGAAAGGAGGATTATTATGAATGCCATACTAGAAAGTGCGAGAAAGTTACAAGATGAGCTTGTTGCAATGCGGAGAGAAATTCATGAAAATCCTGAAGTTGGAGATAAACTCCCTATTACAAAGACATTTGTAATGAATAAGTTAAGAGAATTTGGATATGAGCCAGAAGAGATTTGTGAGAGTGGAATCGTTGCAACCATTGAAGGGAAAAAGCCAGGAAAAGTAATTCTGTTAAGAGCAGATATGGATTCCTTACCAGTGAAAGAAGAAACACAGTGTTCTTTTAAGTCAACCAATGGTAACATGCATGCTTGTGGACATGACATGCATACAACAATGCTATTGGGAGCATCTAAGTTATTAAAAGAGTATCAAGATGAGATAGAGGGTACAGTTAAATTAGTATTCCAGCCAAATGAAGAAGGGTTTAAGGGTGCAAAGAATATGCTTAAGGCTGGAGTCCTTGAGAATCCTAAGGTTGATGCCGCTTTGGCAATGCATGTGCATTCTGGGACACCAACTAACGTAGTCATTTACGGATTGGGAACAAGTATTGCGGGTTGTACGGTCTTTCGTATTATAGCAGAGGGAACAAGCTGTCATGGTGCAATGCCAGAAACAGGTGTAGACCCAATCAATATTGCGGCACATATTTATTTGGCTCTCCAAGAGATTACAAGCCGTGAGATATCAGCAACCGAATCGGTAGTGATAACTGTTGGAAAATTTATTAGTGGAGAGACTCATAATGTAATTCCAGGAAAAGCTGTCTTGGAAGGAACAATTCGATATCATAAGAAGGATATGGGCGATTTCGTTTATAAAAGAATGGAAGAAATTGTAGAAACTACAGCAAAGATGTTCCGAGGAAAAGCTACCATAGAGGAAGTTGCTTCAGTACCACCTTTGGTTAATGATGAAAAACTAGCAGATGAAATCGGAGGATATATTAAAGATATCGTAGGAGAAAAATCCGTTGTCTCATACCGAGGAAGTGGTATGGGATCGGAAGATTTTGCGTCTTATACCTATGAGGTGCCATCAATGTACCTAATGTTAGGAGCGGGAACCAAAGAGGAAAATCCTCAATATGGATATCCGATGCATCATCCGAGTGTCGTGTTTAATGAGGATATTTTATCGACGGGAGCAGCGATTCATACGTATAGTGCAATTCAATGGTTAAAACATCATAAAGATTAACCAGACATTTTATTAAATTAAAAAAGGTTAGGTCGCAGAATCAAGGCTTCTGAGACCTAACCTTTAAGTTTTTAATGTTTTTTATTGAATTGTGAATTGTACATTATTAGAACGAGAAGAACCTTGAATACCAAAAGTGATACTTTGTCCTTTTTCTAGTCTTGCGTTCCATGATAATGGTGTGATTACATAGTAACTGCCTTCTTCTTTTAGGTTTATACACCAGGAGTTTGTAATCGTAATATCAGATTTTTTCACTTTAATTGTCCAAGTATTTACTGTGGAACCTTCGTTCTTAACCTCTATCTGGTACTCAAAACCAGAACCCCAATCATTTAATTTAGGCACAACTTTGAGTCCGCTAGTTTGAGAAGGTGCCTGTGAAGGTACTTGTGAAGGTGCTTGAGAAGGTGTCTGTGATGGTTGTTGAGATGGTGTTGGTTTCTGATTTGGATCAGATTTACATGGTGTACCATCTACATGTTTCATGACTGCCTGAATAATTGCTGGGTCTTTCCATTGTAAGTTGGAACGATCTATGTACATATGGGCTTCACCTGAATTGGTTGGATTGTAATAGACATTGTTATCCCACAGACACATAGCAATGCTATTATATTTTTCTGCAAGACCGAAGTAATAATCTGCCCATTTTACTCTTTCGGATGTATTGTTTTTATTTGATGCTCCCATCTCGCCAATCACAACTGGTATTCCTTGATTTAAGTATTTACCGTTTAAATCAGAGAAAAGGGAATCAAGAGATGCTTTGTCATAAAACTTGTCTGTTCCATTTGCGTTAAGAGCAAAATCATAAGGTGTGTATGCGTGAACGGATACAATTAATCTTCCAGAAGCGGAGTCTTTTGGAAGTTTGAAAGAATCCACCATACATCCATCGCATGAAGCACCGTATCCAGGAACCATGACGCATCTTGTGGCATTGTTACCACCTGTAGCACGAATTGCATCTAATGCTACCTGGTTGTAATCGTTGATACAAGCAATTGCTTCTTTTACTGCATTATTTGGATTGTTACGTGGGAACCACCATTCATCGCTTGTTCCTACAAGTCTTGGTTCGTTCATTGTTTCAAATACTAAGTGTGAATCGTAATTTTTGAATTTGTTTCCAACCTGTGTCCAGATGGATTTAAAGAATTTCTCAGATTCAGATTTTTTCGCATTTGTTGGAGAATAATAATTGGTGTCATGGTGAGTATTTAAAATTACATACATGTCATTGTCGATTGCATAGTCAACGATCTCTTTTACACGTGACATCCAGAAATCAGCAATCTGATAGTTGGAACCGGTTGTGTATTGTCCCCAAGATACTGGAATTCGGATGGTGTTGAAACCTGCTGCTCCAACGGTACGAATCAATTCGCGTGTTACTGTTGGGTTACCCCAAGCTGTTTCGTTTGAACTTATTGCTGGAGTATATTCTCCAAGAGAGTCTAATGAATTGCCGAGATTCCATCCAGCGGTCATATCTGCTACTACCTCGTTTGCAGTTTTGTTTGTTGCATCTGCTGCATCTACCTGAATTCCTTTTGTAGGTACGGAACCTGCTAATAAGATTGCGGATAATGCTAGTGCAGCTACTTTGCGAAAACCTTTTAAACTTAGTTTGTGCATTTATACCCCTCCTTGATTATTTTGTATAATTAAATTATACAATTAGTACATAAATTAGTCAATCGGGCAAGGATTTTCTGTGATATTAGTCAAATTTGATGACTATAATATACAGATTTCAATGAATAACATATAAAATGAAATCTAAAAAGACCCGTTCCTACTAAAATCCTATTGGATTCTTGCTAAGAACAGGTCTTTTTCCTCTTTCATACATTTCATCCCATGTAATACCGTAGTAAATGGAAAGATATTGTTAAGTTGTTTCTGGAAGGAATAAGTTTCTTATGTAGTTGTATTACATAGATGTAACATATTATTTGTTATAAAGTGTGTACATTGTGTTTGGACCAGCATAGCCGTCTGCATCTAAGCCGTTATTGGCCTGGAATTTGATAACTGCATCGCGGCAACCAGAACCAAAGATACCATCCAAACCGCTTGGGTTATAACCGTGGCAATATAACATACCCTGTAATAAGTAAACAGCATTACCTGTACTGTTAAGGGAAAGAGTTTTTACAGCTGCTTTTGAGTTAGCACCAAATGCACCGTCGGCTGTTACACCAAGTACTTTTTGGTATGCTTTTGTGGCAGCAGTTTTTGTCTTAGGTCCGAATGCACCGTCTACAGTTAAACCAGAAGAATAGTTGCTATTTAACCAGCTTTGGAATTTGGAGATCATGTTCTGTGTTGGTTGTGGATCTGTGGTACCGGAACCATCATAATCTCTTACGCGGCCATATCCGATAATGTATTTATTGGATGCATCAATAGTACGGTAGCCAACTTTATCGCTAATGTTACCTTCGATTGTTTTAATGGTGCTGCCAGATACACTTACAACATAACCAGTATGTGTTGAGTCGCTTTGGGTGTGACTGTCAGAGAAGAAGATGACATCACCTTTTTGTGGTGTATAAGTTCCGCCATAACCTTTTGCGATTGCGTATCGACCTGCTTTTTTAAATGCGGAGACACCTGCATCACAACCTGCGTAAGTTGGAACAAGGCTAATTGGTGCATTAACCTGTCTTGCGACTACCGTTACGAAGATTGCGCACCATGGGGTACTCATGTTGAAATTAGAACCAGTTAGATTGTTATAGTATTTGATGAATTGGTCATCACCGTTAGGTTCAGACGCCCCTAAATATGAGATTGCTTTTGTGATAATTTCATCAGCCATTCTTGCCATAATAAATTCCTCCTATTAATTTACATTTTTGTTACAGCCTTTCCATTTGCTTGCATAAGTTTATTTCCTTCATACCTTATAAAAAGGCGTGGAAAATGAAAGTGTAAACTAAGTGGTGAAAAAATAGTGATGGTTGGAATGTTATGAGTTAGGGCATATGAACAGTAGGGGAGCGGTTAAAACCAACAGAAAAGATACTTTATTGGTAAAAGTATTGAAGAAACTGTAGAATGTTTGTGGCAATGATATTATTTGTGTTTGATTAGTTTGTGATGAACATTATAAGGAACAGGAACTAATCGAATTACGCAAGCGTAACAAGCAGCTTGAGATGGAGAACGGTATTTTAAAGCAAGCGGCGCTGATATAAAAGAGGAAAAAACACTCTCGGACGAAAATAGATGTGATTTAAAACAATGTTCACTTTCCTAATCCAATCGCTTTATTAATACTATCAATGTACGTTGCCCCTGAACGTTTTCCATGCAGAATTTTTCCTAGATACTGTTTACTTGTTCCTACCTTTTTAGCAAGTTCAACTTGTGTCATGTTTAGTTCAATCAGTCTACATTTAACCTCCTGCCCATAAGGAGTCAATGTATTTTCTCTCGCTGCATACTGGCTAGAGCTAGATAACAATTCCTGATTAATATGTCCTAGATACATAGTCCCTGACCGTTCACCAAATATAATTTTTCCTAGATACTGTTTACTTGTTCCTACCTTTTCAGCTAATTCTACCTGCGTCATACCCATTTTGACAAGCTGGCATTTTAAATCCTTTCCATATGGGGTAAGCTCTCTTATTAACATTGATTCACACACCTTTCTCTCTCAAATATCTCTGAAATCTATCTAACCTGTTTGAGTTTTGGGAAGAAACTGTTTTACAAGTTCTCGATATGCTTTTGTCACACTATGTTCTTCCTTGTTTCGCATAGTTACGGTTTTGGTGCTCTGTTCAAATGACAGGCTCTTATTGTCAATCACCAAATTCAAGCGTCTGTTACTAATCTGCTTTTTGCATAGTAGCTGACCGACCGCTCTATGAAACAGAAGACGGAATCTGTCTGGGATAACAGGAAGTTCTAAAACTCCGATGAGCGGAAAAATCTAATTATGACATGCCCTGCTCTTTTGTAACCAGAATAATGGGCAATGTACTGTTTGGGTTTAAATGTTCTTCACACAAGGAAATTCCTTTTTCTGGCATTCTTTAGGGGGAGCAGCATATCTGGAGATCAATTCGCTCTTTTTGACTTCTAGATATGCCACATAATTCAACAGTCGTTCTAGATGAGACAAGGCTCATCTGAAAAGTAATTCTTTTCGTGTCAACTTAGATGTCAACTTAGGATGTCCGTAATTAAGTCAACGTTTGCTGTCTGCTTACGCTTGGTACTAAATGATACGATTCATTATGTAGATATTCTGCCCCCAAAAGATTTGTGTATGTATGCGTAAATGTCATCTACCAGTATGACTGTAACTATCCTGCAAACAGTTGCTCTCGGATTACTCTGCCTGCTTACGGAGAAAAAAAGTGTGAATTTCTAACACCCTCGTAACTTAAGTTAACTAAAAGGAACTCACACTTTGTCACGCCGAACGGGAGCCGCTTTTTTAGCGACTTAGTTCCTTACCCGCTGGTGCGCATTCTTACAAAGTTAAAAATAAGCCTCATGCCACCAAACTGTGTGTAGTATGAGACTTTGCATTAATCGTTAGATGATACCATCCTTGTGAAAAAATTGGGGTTACTCTTGTCTTTCTAGGCTGTCTCTGTTATCTACAATAATAGTTTACTTTAGGAAGAGAAAGAGTTCAAATACTATGACATTTTGATTAAAAAAAAACGCATTTCTGCTAAAAATAGATGCATATCAAACAACTTTTTTACATATCTGCTTAAAAATTTAACATATCTGTTTTCTAAAAAAAGCTTATTGATGTATAATCCTCGTATGCCTTTTTTACCTTTTCTCGATTACGTAAAGATATATTGTATCTTACCCCACCAAACATAACAACCGTAGTCCCTTCTATATGAACGATATAAGCTAAATTCACAAGAACGGAACTATTCAGCTTTACAAAATGATTAGATAGGCGTTGTTCTGCATCTTTAATACTATCGTATACTTGAATCTTTTTGCCTTTCATACGGATTTCAACTTCGTGGCTATTAGGTATTTTTTCTATACTAATAATACTTCTCTCTTTGAGTGACAGCCTTCCATTCTGAAAGGTCACCGTATTATGATTGGAATTTTTCATACGGTATCCATTTATTAGCATAATTCCTCGATATAATGCATCTTCAAAATCATACTGATTCAATGGTTTATCTAAGAATCCACTTAGATGGATCTGGGTTGCATCATATGCAAATTCCGAATGGGATGTAATAAAGATAAAGACTGCCAAAGGGTTGAGTTCACGTATTTTCTTTGCTAACTGGATTCCATTTAAAACGCTTCCCTTCAAATCAATATCCAGAATTGCTAATTCTATACTTGCAAGAAACTGATCATCTTCTTCCGTATAGTTTTTACGATAGGTAATGTCTGCTATTATATTTTTTTTCTTTAATAGTTCTTCTAATACATACCTATTAACCCCTAAACAAATCTCTTCATCTTCACACACATAAATCGTTAACGGTTTCATGATGTCCTCCCCTTATTCTGTATACTATGTTGAAAAGGGAGTGATACCACTCCCTCTTACAATTAGGTTTTCTTTCTCGTTTCTTTCAGTCGTTGTTTCATTTCTTCTGTTACTTTAGGTTGAAAAAAAATATAATTACATAACCAGAAATTTAGGCTTTTGTCTGCGTAATCTCTCGCAGCTTTTGATACAATATGTTCTAGTTTTTTCATTTCTTCACCTCCTTGTATACATTTCTCTTATTTTTCTATTTGTTAATCATTGATTAACCATTTTCCTCCTAAATCTGATTATCACCACTCACTACCAAACATATGTATTGATATTTTAACACGTCCAATCCCTTCACATTCCGTTTCCAAACACTCTCTTGTTACTATAGCCGAATACTTCTTTGCGATTTTATCAACAATCCCAATTCCAAATCCATGCTTCTGTTTATCTTGTTTTGAAGTCTTTGCAAAATCAGCCTTTCCCTTACAAGCATTGCTACATATAATCTCATATCCATCTTCTCTTAACAATACCTGCAATGATACAAAAGCTAAGTTGCATGGTACTTTGGCGGCAGCCTCTAACCCATTAGATATAAGATTCTGTAAAATTGAACAGATATCTTCATCATCCATTCCAAATTCTTCTACCAAAATCCGAGCATTAAAAGGTATTCTCATTTCTCTGGCAATTTGTATGAATCTGCTAATTAAAATTCTTATGGCAAGATTAGAATGATTGTAAAGTAATACTGCTTTTTCTACATCTGTAAACGCTTCCTCCATATATTCTCCTAACTCATCATATTGTTGATTATAGAACAGGTTTTTTATAACGAGCAAATTAATTGGATAACTATGCTTAAAGCGAGCAATATCCTTCACTAACTCACTTTGTTCCCTAAGTTGATTAATATCTTGATGCAAGTCTGATATATAATTGTCTTTCTTCTTTAATGAAGTTACAAAACTAAATGCATTCCATAAAAACAACAACCACACTGCATCCAACAAAACAGACACATCTGATTGTGTTGGATATATAAATTTTCTAGACAATATGCAAAAAAGCATAACACCAATCAATACACTAAGAATTATTTTTTTCTCATTGAGATAACAAAACTGTTTTGCTTTTATGCTTTTAAAGCAACAATAACAAATTATGAACTTTAAAAACGAAACTAAAATACCACATATAAAGTTTGGCATTTTATCCTGTAATATGTTTTCTACATTAACATGTACTATGATAGCATAACATTTCATTACGAGCAGTTCCGCTGCACTTAATATACAGAAAAAAATGAAAATACTTATTAGCTTATCATGCAAGCATCCTTCAAATAGAAATACCGTTACAATAATCAAATATACTTGTATACCAACCATTAATATTATTTGTATGAATGAGTTCTGCGTAGTATTTGTAATGAACTGTTTGAATATAAGTAACAAACAGTTCATTACAAATGCACCAAAACACAGTTTCTTGTTTTTCTGAATATACAATGTAGACATCGACTTGTACCATAAGAGAGGATCAATCCAGCCAGTTAAAATAGCCTCAAGTATGAAAGCCATCTTACTCTCTCCTTATTCCGTTTTTTACCTTTTCATTATAACATAATCTACGTTTGAAGACAACGAACTCGTACTCTCAAGTAATAGTCTCAGTTACAGGGAATATAAATATTTATGTTCTTTACATAGATGTTTTTCCATTTAGACTTTTCGCTACCTATTTCCATTGTTCCACCATATTTTTTTACTATTCTGACCACTAACTCCTTACCAAAGATAGTACTTCCTTCTTGCCTCCTATCAATCTGTCGTAATTTTTCCTCTTTCGTACACAAACACCTACACAATATGGCATACCCTTTTTGATTATGCCATACCTTTAATTGTACATTTTCCTCTCTTACAGAAATCACTGATGCCAGTTCCAGCCCATATACAACTAGATTGTATAATACTATACAGATATCTTCATCGGTCATTCCAAATTCGTTTGTTTCTATGTGAATTAAAAAAGGAATTCCTGCACGTGCTGCTATCTGCATTAAATAACTTATCACAATTCTCACTGGAAAATTCGGATGGTCAAATACTAGTCTTACTTTTTCTACATCTGCAAAAATGGTATCCATAAAGTGTTGTAGTTTATCATAATCCTTGTAATACAATAAATTCTTCATAAGAAATACATTGGTAGAAAAATCATGACGAAGTTGATCAATATCTCTTACCTGGCGTTTCGTATTTCCACCACTATCTACTTTCTTCTTTAGTTTCCAAATATCCTTATTTTTTTCTCTTAATACAAGTACTGAACTCAATATATACCAAAATAGAAAAACACTTTCCAACACTAATGTTGTATTAGGACTTTCTTTATAGACAGTTCTTTTTAAGTACAAATTACTTAACATTATGTAACACATTAAAATTAATGACAATCGCTCTCTATTTTGGCAAAAAAAATTTATTCTCTTATGCCGTCCAAAAAAGCAATAACATAATAGTCCCTGCAATATTTTTGCCAAAAAGCCGAATATCGTATTGGATGTATTATTTAATAACACTCCATCAATATCTTTGGGATAAAAAAGTGAATATATCCCGACTATGCTCAACTCTGTAACAAGTAGTATGCAAAAAAACACAAACATATATATTATCTTTTTATGAAAAGTACCCTCAAACAACAACCATGTTGCCCAAATTCCATAAAATAAAATCAAAAACATTGCACACTCCCTAACTATGCCGTCTTCATTATACCTTTCTCCAATTCCTTTTGCATCAATCAGGCAACAATAAATTGAGAAAATTAAGATACACTGTTTTTTACTTCTCCGAACACCTAACGTTGACATAGATTTAAACCATAGAAATGGATCAATCCAACTTGTTAGAAAAACATCAAGAAAAATTTGCATGATATCATCCCCTTATGTATTTAACGTTTTATTGGTTTAACTCCTGAACATGCTGTTATATAACCAACACGAATTTGCATCTTATAAATATCCTCTCATACTTTTTAGCGGTTAAATCATAACCCATTATTGCCGAATTGGATTCTTCAGAAGTGCGCTTCTTATTGTTTATCATGTAATCCGTTTTTCGTCAAGTGCCGTAAATAATGGGAAAATCTGATCCATAAATTGTAAATTGACATTTCTGAAAGGAATTTTGACATTTTCGCTAAAAAAATATGTTATTTAATAGGATTCATTACATTTTTGACATCCTTTTTGACATTTTTGTATTGAAAAAATTTTTAAGCACATTCTATCATTTTCGTTTGTTCGAATATTATTATTTTGTAAACACAGTAGATGTTAACTCGACTTTACAAAAACCTTCAACACCCAATATAATAAACTTGCTGGAGTGATGAAGGTTTCTGATTCTTACAATATTCTGATATGCTTTCTGCTCTAGCAACAGTTTTTTCTTTGTAAGTTATACTCTTTCCTTTAATTCAGATTCATATTTATTATAGTTAGCCATATTGTTACTCCATGATTGAATTGTTATGATTATACTAGAATTCTAATCATCCCTAGTGAAAATCCCTCTCAAACATCGAATTCCCATATTTCAAATCTTTCATATCCTCAACACCAATCCTATGCAGCAAATCCCGAAGGATCTCACTATGCACCGGTATTTTAATGGCAGAACTATACGCTTCCTTATTAACAGCTTCTTTTCCAAGTTCTCTATCAATATTACGTTTCGGTCCCCCAACACAGCCCCCAGGACAGCCCATTCCTTCCACAAAGGTTGCTTTTACTTCACCAGCCATCAATTTATCTAAAAGTTTTCTGCAGTCCGGTACACCATCAGCCTGAACTTTTGTAAACAAAGTCCGGCTATCTGGGAATAACTGATCCACAATATCGTGAACCGCTTCTGAAACACCACCAGATCGACCATACAGTCTGCCGCCTGTGGCAGCATAATCTACAGAAGGTACGCCGACAAGTTCCTCTGGCTTTATGTCTACCGCTTCAAACATCGCACTGACTTCTTGAAAGGTTAAGACAAAATCAACTGCATCAGCAATATCCTTTTCTTTTGCTTCTGTTTTTTTGGCGATACAAGGACCAACAAAAACGACTTTTGCATCAGGATTCAGTTTTTTCAGAATTCGGCCCATTGCAATCATTGGTGAGACAGAAGGAGTTACATTGTCAATTAAGTCATAATAAACCTTGCGAAGAAGAGAAACCCAAACAGGACAGCAGCAGGAAGAAATCATAATATCCTTTTGATTGCTTACATGTTCATGAAATTCGTATGCTTCCTTGAAACTTAAAATGTCAGCAGCCATTGCCACTTCCACCATATCAGTAAATCCAAGTTTGATAAATGCTTCTCTCATCTGGTCCAAAGATACCTGTTCACCAAACTGGCCAGCAATAGCAGGTGCAACAATTGCTAATACTTGGTTTTTTCCATTCAGCAGACTGGCAAGAGGGAGAAACTGTGGAGTATCTAGATAGTTTCCATGGTCACATACAGTGACACAACGACCGCAGCTGATACATAAGTCAGGGTCGATAAACTTATCATTGCCAATGGGGTCTTTTAGTATGGCATCAAAAGGGCAAACGCTTTGACATTTGCTTTTGCCATCAGACTGTTCACAGTCTTCCCCGCAAGCTTTTACTTTTTGTATGATTTTTTCACGGACTCGGTTATGAGTAATAGAGTCTACAATATGTTGCATGAACATATAATCATCCGCAATGTCTTCGTTTTCTACACCACATAAGGTGCTTAATACTTCTTTGGCTTCTTCTCTGGTTTCAAACTCATTTGTCATTAAGTGTTCAAATACTTCTTCAAAGTTACGATTGTAGTAACCATGAACAAGCTGTTTGTACATGTCACGGTAGTTTTCTTTCATGTATAAAACCTTTCTATTAGTGAATAAATTTATTTATTTGTCTTGAAAATTATTCTTATAAGTATATTGTGCATAATTGTTGTAATTTTATTAGTAAAATGCAATAGAACTTGTAATAATATAAGTGAAATATATAAAACAGAACTAGGAGGAAATAGCATGAAGAAAAAGCTGGCGAAAATCGGTGCTGCTTCTCTAGCAATTGCTGGAGCAAGTGCAGTCATAGTGGCAAAAAAGGATAAGAAAGAGGAACAAAAGAAAACCATAAAAGCAAAGAGGGAGAGAGAACGAAAAGCATATCGCAATACAGAACGTGGAAAACAAGAGAAGAACAGCAAAGGAATATATTACAGCAGTGGGAATTACGAAGCTTTTGCGAGACCAGAAAAGCCAGAAGGAGTAGATAAAAAGTCAGCCTACATTGTAGGAAGTGGACTTGCTTCATTAGCAGCGGCATGTTTCCTTGTCAGAGATGGACAGATGAAGGGTAAGAAAATTCATATCTTAGAAGCTATGGAGATCCCAGGAGGAGCTTGCGATGGTATTTACGATCCGTTAAGAGGATATGTAATGCGTGGCGGAAGAGAGATGGAAGATCATTTTGAATGCTTATGGGATTTGTTTCATAGCATTCCTTCTCTTGAAAAACCAGGAGCTTCTGTGCTAGATGAATTTTACTGGTTAAATAAGCATGATCCTAATTATTCTCTGTGCAGGGCAACTGTAAATCGAGGAGAAGATGCACATACAGATGGTAAATTTAATTTAAGCCAGAAGGGTGCTATGGAAATTATGAAACTCTTCTTCACAAAAGATGAAGATTTATATGATAAGACCATTGAAGATGTGTTTGATGATGAAGTGTTTGATTCTACCTTTTGGCTGTATTGGAGAACTATGTTTGCCTTTGAGAACTGGCATAGTGCCTTAGAAATGAAGCTTTATTTTCAGAGATTTATTCATCATATAGGAGGACTTCCAGATTTCTCAGCCTTAAAATTCACAAAATACAATCAATATGAGTCACTTATACTCCCTATGATTAAATACTTGGAGGAAGCCGGAGTTCAGTTCCAATATGGAACAAAAGTAACCAATGTAGTATTTAGTTTTGCGTCTGGAAAAAAGGTTGCCAAGACCATTGAATGTAAGGTAAATGGAGAAGAACAGGAGATCGCACTTACGGAAAAGGATCTTGTCTTTGTAACCAATGGAAGCTGTACTGAGGGAACTATATACGGAGATCAAGATCATGCTCCGGTTGGTGAAGCAGAAGTTCGTACTAGTGGCTGCTGGAGTTTGTGGAAGAAAATTGCGGCACAGGATCCGTCTTTTGGGCATCCAGAAAAATTCTGTTCAGACATAAAAAAGACCAACTGGGAGTCTGCTACGGTTACAACCTCTGATGACACGATTATTTCTTATATAGAAAAGATATGCAAGCGAGATCCTCGAAGCGGACGAGTTGTTACTGGTGGTATAGTAAGCTGTCAGGATTCTAGCTGGCTGTTAAGCTGGACAATTAACAGGCAGGGTCAATTTAAGGAACAGAAAAAAGAGGAAGTCTGCGTATGGATTTACAGTCTGTTCACAGATGTGATTGGGGACTATACCAAAAAGCCAATGAAAGAATGTACAGGAAAAGAGATTACAGCAGAATGGCTTTATCATCTAGGGGTGCCAGTGGATGAGATTGATGAACTGGCTAGTAACCATGCGGTTTGTGTACCAACTATGATGCCATATATTACAGCGTTTTTCATGCCAAGAAAAAAAGGTGACAGACCAGATGTAATACCAGCTGGCTGTGTTAATTTTGCTTTCCTTGGACAGTTTGCAGAGACACCAAGAGATACGATCTTTACAACGGAGTATTCCGTACGAACTGCTATGGAGGCAGTATATGGACTTCTTGGAGTGGATCGTGGAGTGCCTGAAGTCTGGGGAAGTGTATATGATATCAGGGAATTGCTTGACAGTAGTGTGAAGCTTATGGATGGCAAGTCACCATTGGAAATAGAGCTCCCTGGACCATTAAATGCACTGAAGAAGCCTGTGCTTAAGAAGATAAAAGGAACGGTCATCGAAAAAGTATTAAGAGATCATGATGTCATTCGCGATGGGATGATATAGCAAAAGTTGATTTATTCATTGCTGTGCTGAAATCATAAATAAGTAGAATTATGAAACAATATGTTCTATAATGGTCTCAAAAAGCAGCAGGAGGATTGACTTGAAAAAGGGTATTTATTTAAATGATTCCATTCATGGATTAACAGCATTAACAGAATACGAAAGAAGAATCGTATCCACAATTGGATTTAACCGTCTACATGACGTATACCAGAATTCAACCGTTTATCTTACATTTCCATCCAATCGAACCAAACGTTTTGAGCATTCGATTGGAACTATGAAACTTTGTTCGGAAATGTTTTTTCGGTCTTTACTGAATGCAACGGAATCGACTTTAGAAGAATTTTTTACGATATTTGGACAGGAGTTTGCACAAATCCTAAAAGAGATCCGTGGTCAGCAAAAGCTCTGCGAAGAGAAGCTAGGCGGCAGACTTCCAGAAGCAATGCCGCAGATTGAACTAGACAAGTTAAGACATTCCTTAATACCCTATAATGTAGCAGGACAGTATAAGGTAATGCATCTTATATTGATACAAGCCATTCGTGCAGCAGCTTTGTTGCATGACATAGGGCATCCGCCATTTAGTCATATTGTGGAGTTCGCATTAAAAGATGTTTATATGGAATATAAAGACAAGCCAGTGAGTGACAAAGAAAATGCGAAAGAATTCGTGGAGATTATGTCAAAGTATTTTGAAGATAATCGAAAACTTCATGAACAGATGGGTGACGAAATCAGTGAAGGGATTCTTCACAAAATTATCAAACCACTTGTGACAGAAGATGCAAGATACGGAGAAAATTTATTTGAACTGCTTGTGTTGGAGAGTGTGAAACGGATCTTTGCAGAAGAAGGAGCGTTTCGATACATTCATCGTATTCTAGACTCCAGTCTGGATGGTGATCGTCTGGATTATGTAACCAGAGATGTGCTTAGTTCTGGAATGGACGTTGGAAAAATTGAATATAGCAGAATTATCAATGACATGCAGCTCTTTATTAAGAATGGAGAAATGTATTTTGCTGTTCCATTAAAGGCTGTAAGTTCAGTTGAGGATTTTGTTAAGCGAAGATATAACAGTTATAAAGACATCATTTATCATCACAGGGTAATTAAAACTGATTATATCCTAGAGGGTATTGTAAAGGAACTGGTGAAGAAATATCTTAATGAACCAGTATCAGAGAATCAAAGAGATAGTGAAGTGCTGATTCCCTTTGATATCTCAGGGTTGTGGTTTCCATTAGGGGATAAAAAGTCGGCGATTAAGGCAAATGCCCTTTCTCAGTGGAATGATTCTTGGTTAATGACAGTTCTTAGACAGATTTATTATACCGAGTATTATCATAATGATACAATTCCGGAAGACAGCAGTGAATATGTGTTAGCACAGCGTCTGGCAGAACTGCTTCGTAACAGTAAAAGGTATCACTCTCTCATTAAGAGAGGAGAAAATTTTCAGATTATTGATGATGCAGTAAAATCTGAGATTTTGAAAAACAAAGATGCGATAGAGCACTCTATTGCTGAGATAGAAGATTTGCCTGGTCAGTATCAATTCGTTGATTCTGTAAATCAGCTGTTAGATAATACCATGAGAAATACTTCCGGTTTTATATTATCGTTTATCGTGAGAAATAGTAAAGAATTGCGAATCGATTCTTTTGAACAAATAGTGAAACAAGTTGTGGAAGAGGAAACTAAACAGGTAGTAACGGATCTGAAAACTTACGATACGGTTACCTTGTTTAAGCGTATTTCCCTTGGTTTAGACGCCCCGATTTATTTTTATAATCATAGGGGAGCAATTAGTACACTAAAGGAAATTAGCGGGATTGCAGATATTTTACAGCTTGATTCGGATTATTTGCCGGTATTTTATATTTATATTCTGGCAAAGGATAATAACGGAGTGTTGAAAGAGAAACGGGAAGAACTGCTTGGCTGTATTGGAAAGCACATCGGAGTGGAGCTAGTGAAAATGCTTACGTTATAATATAGTAAGGACTGAGAAACCTTTGGGTTCTAGGAAAATATTCGTAGAACTCAAAGGTTTTTTTGCTAATTAAAAAGTTCAGCTATTATTTACTAATATTTTACTTAGTGAGACTTTGAGATTTTACATGTATACATTAGAATGTAATCGTGTTTGAGAAAAATAAAAAAATGTAGGTATGCAAAAATTGTATACGTGTTATGAAGCATAGAACGAATCTATGAGAAGGGATAAACATAAGGATAATTATATGAGAAATAAATTTTTGAAACAGTCAGTAAAGACTAGTTTAAAACAGTCTTATTTTATGGTAATTGGTGTATTCGCACTTTTATGTGTTTTAATGGGAATTACGGCGGTTAGGCTGTTTGAATGCATACATGTAATGGAGCGGCAGTACATACCAGAAATAATCCAAGTTGAGGAAGCAATGAAGTATCATCTAAAGGCACAAAATGCAATGTATAAATCATGTCTAACTAAATATGGTGAAAATAAGAAGAAGTACAAAGAAGAAGCCAATGAAGCGGATTATGAACTACAAAAGGAACTGCAAAGTATAAAAAATTCAGAATCGTCTTATAAAGAAAGTATTGTAAAAATACAAAAACTGCTTCAGGAGGCATTACAGTATCGAAATTCTGCAATATCGTACAGCTGTAATGATCAGACAGAGGTAGCAATTCAGATGTTAGAAAATAACTATTTTGACAGAATGAATCAGGTAGAAGAATTATTGACCCAAATGGCTGATGGTATTCAGACAAAAGCTGCTCGTGTAGTTCGTACCAGCGAAATTGAAATTATGACATTCTTGATTTTATTTGTCATATGCTTTTTATTATCTATTTTCATAGCGTTAAGATATTCGAAACAACTAATTGGTAAAATTAATGTACCACTTAAGAAAATTGAAGAAGCGATGACTTACATGGAACAAGGCATATTGGATTGTGAATTAGATTATTCTGCGGAAAACGAATTTGGTTATCTTGCAGACAAAGTAAGAAAGACTTCCGTACAGCTTGATCACTACGTTGCAAATATAGAACATTTGCTCACACAGATGTCCGCAAAGAATTTTGACATTTCTGTTGAAATTGAATATCAGGGAAGATTTCAGACCATTAAGAAAGCCTTGAATCAGATTATAGAGGTCATGAATCAGATTTTATATGAAATGAGGCATGTTTGTAATGTTGTAGATGAAGATGCCAGTCAAATGAATGGCATGGCTAAAAATTTATATACGGCCTCCTTACAGCAGACAGCTTCTGTTCAGGCAGTGTTAGCTGGTATTGAGTCATTGTCAAGTGAGATGCAGGCCAATACAGAACATGCAGTTGAAATTAGCCAATATGTAGATAACACAGCAAGTGCTACGAGAATACAGGCAGAACGAATGAAGGAATTAGAACAAAAAACAAGCTTAATGCTTGAAACCAGTCAGCAGATTATTCAAATTATCGGTATTATCAAAAATATATCAAAACAGACAAGTATGCTAGCTTTGAATGCTTCTATTGAGGCCGCACGGGCTGGAAAATCAGGTGCAGGTTTTCAGGTTGTTGCAAGTGAAATTACAACGTTGTCCAATGAAGTAAAACGGGCTGTTGAAAAAAGTCAAAATTTAATTGGAGAAAGTATCGATAGTGGTTTATTTGTAAAAGAAAAAATAACGGAAATGGGAGATATGGTATATGAAACCATAGATGAAATGTCGGAAGTTCAAAGATTTGTCAATGAATTAACCAATCAGTCTGGTAAGCAGTCTCAGATGATGAACCAGTTAAAAACCTCTTTAAGTGACATATCTGATATTATTACAAAGAATACAGCACTATCTGGAGACATAGAGAATCACGGTAACCAGCTTACAAGTGTCATACAGGATTTAAAAGAGACCTTTAAACTGTTTCAAATTCGTGAATAATAGATTTAAACAAATGTATACAAGCATTCAGTCTGCGGAGTCAGAACCAGCAAATTTTATTGGAGATGAGCCAGTTGACAGGTAAGGCTTATCAGGCATGATTGTTTTATAAGCCGAAGGGTGAAATTTAATATTTTGTGGAACAAAAAGGAGTTTCTGGAGTGGGTCAGAACTCCCTTTTTGATTGATGGGAAATGCAGTCTTTGTAAATTTTATCAAAATCGCAAATTTATGTAGAATTATTTGCAATATTGTGATATATTATTCACGCATAAACAGAAAATGTGGAGGATATCACAATGAAAAAGTTATTGTCACTAGTTCTAGCATCAGCTTTATCACTATCCTTGTTAACAGGATGTGGTAACAGTAACAAATCAAGTGCAGACGACAAAACAGTAGACACATTAAGTGTGTATTTCGTGCCATCTAGAGAGCCGGAAGAGATCGTTACTGCAACAGAACCGTTAAAAGACATGTTAAAGAAAGAATTAGCCACTCAAGGTTATGAAGTAAACAACATCGATATTACAGTAGGTACATCTTTTGAAGCAGTAGGGGAAGCCTTATCTGCAGGTACAGCAGATATGGGATTTGTACCAGGCGGAACATATGTATTATACGATGATGGCGCTGATGTTCTTCTAACAGCAACTCGTTCAGGTCTTAACAAAGAATTTGATGAAGCAAAAGACTGGAATGATGGTAAAGCAACGGAATTTACTGACAAACAGGCTGTTTCTTATCGTTCCCTAATCGTAGCAGGTCCATCTCAAAAAGGACAGGAACTTGCAGCTAAAGTAAACGCAGGCGAAGCGCTTACCTGGGATGATTTAAACAGTGCAAAATGGAGTGTAATGTCTTCTTCATCACCAGCTGGATATATTTATCCAGGCTTATGGTTACAGAACAACTTCGGAAAAGGAATTACAGATTTAGCTAGTGCAGTCCAATCTGATTCTTACGGTAGTGCTATGGCAAGACTTGCGTCTGGGCAAATTGACGTTATGTTAACTTATGCTGATTCAAGATCTGATTATCAAGACAGATGGACTACTGAATATAACCGTACAGCCTCCATATGGGAAGAAACTAATGTAATTGGTGTTACCGAACCTATTTATAATGATACTGTATGCGTAAGCAAAACATCTGATACTATGACAGATGATTTTAAAGCAGCAGTTCAGACAGCTTTGATCAATATCGGTAATACAGAAGAAGGAAAAGAAGTGATTTCTATCTATTCACATGAAGGTTATCAAGCAGCAAAATCTTCTGATTACGATAAAGAAAGAGAAGCACAGAAGCTTATCAAAGAATTGAGTAAGTAATCAATGTGATAAACATCGACACTGAGTAAAAGATAGTTTATTGAAGCAAAAATGTCATGCGAAAAGATGTGTGGCAAATATACAAAAGGGATGGGGCTTGCTCCGTTCCTTTTTATGCAATAAACTGCAGAAACATTATAGGAGTAGCCATGATTGAATTTAAGAATGTAACAAAAGTATATCCGAATGGATTCAAAGGTTTAGATAATATTAACTTAACCATAAAACAAGGCGAATTTGTTGGTATAATTGGGTTGTCCGGTGCTGGAAAATCAACATTGCTTCGTACAATTAACCGTATGCATCCAATATCTGATGGACAGCTTATCGTAAATGGACAAGAGGTAATGACATTAAAGGGAAAAAAGTTAAGAAGCTTCCGTAGAAAAATTGGAATGGTTTTTCAGTCTTTTAACCTTGTAAGCAGAACTACCGTAATTCGCAACGTATTAGCCGCCAATGTTCCAGATATGGGATTTTTCCGTACATGCTTTGGTATCTTTACAAAGGAAGAAAAAGTTGCAGCATTAGAAGCACTTGATAAAGTGGGTATTTTGGATAAAGCATACATTCGTGCAGACCAGTTATCTGGAGGACAGCAGCAGCGAGTTGCTCTTGCAAGAACACTTGCTCAGAATCCAGAAATTATCTTAGCAGATGAACCGGTTGCAGCACTTGACCCAGTAACTGCAAGACAGGTAATGGATGACTTTAAGAAAATTAATCAGGATATGAACATTTCTATCTTAATTAATATTCATCATGTGGATCTGGCACTAGAATATACTGACCGTATCATTGGCATTCGTGCAGGTAAAGTTGTGTATGATGGTCCATCCAGTGAAGTGACTCAGGAAATTCTTGATGAAATCTATGCAGGAAAGGCTCCAGAGGAGGAATAGTAATGGGATTATACGACAAAATCTTTAAGCCAAAAAGGATGGAGCTTTCCAATGGAAAAGTGGTAGAAGAGAAGTTTACAAGAACCCCACTAATTCTTCTAATTGTTGTTCTTGCTACCTGGCTATCTGTCCAGATTACAGGATTTGACCTTAGTAGATTGATTACTAGATGGAAGTATTTCATGGATATCCTTAATGATATGTTTCCACCAGACACAGGTTATTTGAAAAATATCTGGGGACCCTTATTTGACACAATTAAAATGTCTTTATTAGGTTCTTTAATTGGTAGCTTGCTTGCAGTACCATTTGCAATGTTAGCAGCAAGCAATGTTGTAACCAATCGTTTTGTACTACTAGTAACTCGTGTATTTTTAGGTTTGATTCGTACACTTCCAACTTTAGTGTGTGCGTTAATTGCAACATACATCTTTGGTCTTGGAACAATGGCTGGAACAGTGGCAATTGCAGTGTTTACGTTTGCTTATGTAGGAAAACAGTTATACGAACAGATTGAAACAGTGAACATGGGTGCTTTTGAAGCAATGGAAGCCATGGGTGCAAACAGAGTGAAGGCTTTTATAACTGCAATCTTTCCCCAAGTATTACCAGCTTACCTTTCTGTGTGTTTATTCTGTTTTGAAGGAAATGTAAGATATGCGGCAATCCTAGGATATGTTGGTGCAGGTGGACTTGGAATGATCTTAAATGAAAAGATCGGATGGAGAGAATATGACAGTGTTGGAATGATCTTAGTTGTTCTATTCGGAACCGTATTCTTGATTGAATCCCTAAGTCATTACATGAGAAAGAAATTGACATAGGGGGGAACGAGATATGAATGAGAAGATTTTAAAGAAATATGAACAAGCCCCTAAAACATGGGGAGTGAAACTTGTAATTGCTTTTATTTTAGCTGTTATGATTGCATGGTCATCGAGCACAGTTTCTTTCCATGTGGAAGAAGGCAGTTCTGGTATTGCAGCCAACATTATGAAAGGAATCGTAAATCCGGACACAAGCTTTTTGTTTGACTTTTCCAATAAAGGCGTGCCATACTTGTTATTAGAAACTATGTGTATCGCATTTTTGGGAACACTTGTTGGTGCGGTGATTTCTGTTCCACTTTCCTTCCTTTCCGCGGTAAATATTGTTCCAAAACCAGTTGCGTTCATTGTGCGTTTGTTCATCATGGCAATTCGTACTGTGCCAGCATTTATATATGGTCTTATGTTTATCCGTGTAACGGGACCAGGTGCATTTACAGGACTTATGACAATGTCCTTCTGCTCCATCGGTATGATTTCAAAAATGTTTATTGAATGTATTGAGGATTTAGATACAAAGATTCTGGAATCTTTAGATGCAGCCGGCTGTAACACATTCCAGAAGATTCGTTATGGAATCTTACCACAGCTATTCCCTGACTTTATGTCAACTCTGATTTATCGTTTTGATATGAACTTAAGAGATGCTACTGTTCTTGGTTTAGTTGGTGCTGGTGGAATTGGTGCCCCGCTTATCTTTGCTATGAATTCTCATCGTTGGAATGAGGTAGGTGCAATTTTAGCGGGACTTATCGTACTGATTCTAATTATAGAAGTGATTTCCACAAAAATACGAGTGAAATTAGCAAGAGGATAGAAAAATGAATCAAAATTTGAAAATTTATTTTACGTCCGATGTGCACGGTTATTTTTTCTCTACTTCCTATGCAAGTAGAGAAGAACAGAACCGTGGTCTGTTAAAATGTGCAAGTAGTTTTAAGAAAGACGGGAATACACTGGTTATGGATGCTGGAGATATTTTACAAGGCTCTGCTTACACGTATTATTGTCAAAGTGAATTAAAGTCCAATGAATCCATCGCAGATATTATGAACCAGTGCGGTTACGATGTCATTACCTTTGGAAATCATGATTTTAATTATGGAACAGAGTACCTATGTCAATATGTAGACCGTCTTACTGCAGATGCAGTTTGTCAGAATGTCAAAGACCTGGAAGGCAATTCACTCTATCCATATGTGATTAAGACACTTGAAAATGGATTAAGAGTCGGCGTTGTCGGCATTGTAACAGATTACGTGAACATCTGGGAAAAGGCGTCTAATATCTCGGATATTCAGATTGTTGCTCCATTGGAGGAAGCAAAGAAGGCTCTTGCAGAGGTAAGAGACAAAGTGGATGTAACGGTTTGCTTATATCATGGTGGATTTGAACGTGATTTGACATCCAAAAAGCTTTTATCAGAAACAACAGAAAATGTTGCATATCGTATCTGTGAAGAACTTGATTTTGATTTACTGCTGACGGGCCATCAGCATATGTCCATTGAAGGGCAGTATGTGAATGGAACCTATGTAGTTCAGCCAAAGGAAAATGCAACAGAATTTCATGAAATTCTTGTGGAAAAGACAGATTCTAATTTGTGTATATCATCTAAGGTTTGCAGACCGGATGCGAAAAGTATATGTAAAACGACAGAAGAATTGAAAGCCATTGAAGCGGATGTTCAGGACTGGCTTGACAGCGTAGTTGGTAAGTTGAATAAACCATTACTTCCTGATGAAAAAATTAAAATGGCGTCGAATGGGAATACAATAGCTGATTTTATCAATACCATTCAGCTTCATTATTCAGGTGCAATGGTTTCTGCAGTGAGCCTTGCCAATGAAATTAAAGGATTTAATCAGTCTGTTACGAGAAGAGACATTATTGCCACTTATCCGTATCCAAATACACTAGTTGTATTTGAAATGACAGGCAAGCAGTTGCGTGAAGCAGTTGAACGAAGTGCAGAGTATTTTGCAATGAATGAAAATGGTGTACTTTCTATTTCAAAGGATTTCTTAGAGCCAAAAATAGAACATTATAATTATGATTATTATATGGGAATTATGTATCAAATCGATCCGTTAAGAGCTTGTGGAAGCAGAGCTGTCAAATTCAAGTATCAAGGAAATGACGTTCAGGATGAAGAGATATTGACTGTGTGCGTGAATAATTACCGAGCAAGTGGTGCAGGTGATTATCCAATGTATTCACAGTGTAGGGTTGTGAAAGAAATTAATGTTGAGATGGTGGAACTGATTATGCAGTATTTTGAAGAACAGAAAGATGCTGTAATTGAAATTAGTGAACCAGTAAACATTATTTAATATAACTTTAACTTAGTAGGAGTGGTCTTGCTAATTTATAGCGAGATCACTCCTATTTTTGATTCAAAGGAAAAAAGTTAAAGTTAATATTTGGATAAGGAATAAATCTTAACTAAATTTTCTTTTTCCTATTGCAATATTACCCTATTCAATGCTATAATCAACAAAAGCATATTTTCAATAATTCTAAACAATTCTAATTTCAAATCTAATTGTATCATTTCAGAAAATCTATGCTTTTCAATTAATAAAAGAAGAGGCAGAGATTTTAGTGAAATGCTCTGCCGGATATGGAGGTACAACTATGAATAAGGACAATTTTAATCCAGTGCAGAGAAACTATAAGGATACGTTGTTTCGTATGATATTTAGCGATAAGGAGGCACTTCTAAGCCTTTATAATGCAATAAGCGGGAAAGACTATGAAGATCCAGATGAACTGGATATTGTGACACTTGAAAATGCAATTTATATGAATAAAAAGAACGATCTAGCCTTCGTAATCGACAGTTCTCTAAATTTGTATGAACATCAGTCAACGGATTCTCCAAATTTGCCAATGCGAAATTTATTTTACATATCAAGAGAACTAGAAAAATTGACAATGGGACAGTCACTGTATTCTCCAAAGCAGGTAATGGTGCCGACACCGCGTTTTATTGTGTTCTATAACGGTAAGGATACATCATGGGAGAGAAGGGTTGAAAAACTTTCCGATGCTTATGAGCAGAAAATGGATAATCCAGAATTGGAACTTAGGGTAACGATACTGAATATTAATTTAGGCAAAAACAACGAACTTATGAAGAAATGTAAGACATTGTTTGAATACATGCAGTATGTAGAAAAAGTGCGTAAGTATACAGCTGTTATGAGTATTAGCCAGGCAGTAGAAAG
>CALFNR010000128.1:0-45502 GCA_937903005.1 uncultured Lachnoclostridium sp.
GCCAAAATGAAAGTGCCGCTTCACGATTTTTCAATCGTTAAAGCGACACCCCCATTATCTAGTAGTCTATGAAAACTAAGGAACCGCCGTGTACCGAACGGTACGCACGGTGGTGTGAGAGGTCGGCTAATTAACTAATGATTAGCCTCCTACTCGATTTTTGGGGATTTTTTGAGAAATGTAGCAGAAACGTAGCACGTTTGATGCTACGCTAAATCCGTTGGGAGACAACAGGTTTATCTATTTGTAGCAGATGTAGCACATTTTTTTAGGATATATATACGTAAAAAATAAAAAAACCTAAAAACATTGATTTATAAGGGTTTTACTTTGTATCATTGTGATGTTATCTATGGGTGTATTTTACTTTGTATCACTATGATATTATGTGTAAATTGGATAAATGTGTTGAAAATAAAGGGATTTGTATTTAGTGTAGACTAAATTAAAAATGTTATATAAATGTTTTTTTGAAAACGTGCTACATTTTTCAGCTTCTGTATTTTCAAAGGTTGATAACATCTATTACTCATTCTTTTCTGTATGCAATCAGCAGGACAATTCAAAACATATCGTTTAACACGCCGTATGACGTCACCACGCATATAAAATCCCTAATCTGTAAAAATTACTCGATTTTATGCTAAAATCTTCACCATGCATGAAATTTTGATGTATAGATGATGTATTACAGAATCAGCGTTGAATTTATAAATTTCAATATGAGATGATTGCAAAATTGCTATTGAAAAACGCACGTTTATGTGCTAAAATCCGAAAATAGGGTAGGAAAAATGAATCATACAAAAGTGTGATTTTGATTTGGATACCCTGCCTTTCAATTTTTTTTAAAATTTTTTGTTAGTTTTACCATGATGGTTTTTATGGGCAAAATTTGCCCAAAATATGGCACATAAATTGGTCCTATTTTGCCCATATTTTTCCCATCAAAAATTTTTGAACAATCTGCTGAAAATGCAGTTTTTATATATTCTATATTTACCATGTAGATATTTGATAACTACAAAATATCTACTTGATATATATTCTTATATTCCCTTTCAAAACCCATGGATTTTTCCATGGGAATTTTTTGTGCCATAAATTGGTCCTATTTTGACCAAAATATGGCACAAAAAATTCCCATCGTTTTAGAATCACGACCTACGACACATGATAAATTTGCCATCATGTATATTTGGGTAGGAAATTTGTGTAAGCTATTGCAATGCGAATCTGTATCTATTATAATATTTATAGATACTCAGTAGATACAAAATATCTATAAAATAGATACAACATATATAAGATAAGTAGTGATTTAGCATGAAAACAGTTGTCTTTGTTTCTGAAAAAGGTGGCGTTGGAAAGACCAGACTTTCTGATGAGCTGTATTTTTACTATACAAGACAGAATGTTCCTGTATCTCTGCACAGCTTTGATGGACAGTACAAGAACAGGAACAATGATAAGAAAGTAGACAATCCAACAGTGGCAGTTGTAGATACACCGGGACGTATTATGGATGATAAGACAATTCAGACCATTCAAGGAGCTGACATTGTAGTAATCCCTACAAGACCAACAGGTGGCAATATTGAAAGTTTTACACGTACTGTATCACTTGTAAAAGAGAACATGGATTGCCCTGTAATCGTTGCGGTCAATGGTGTCAACAGATTTACTGCATCTGTATCGTTCATGGAATGGTTGCAGAAATACAGACAGAAAGAGAATCTTGATGTTGTATTGACCATTCCACAGTCAGAAGCCATTGTACAGGCTGAGAACTGTCGCTGTTCTGTCAATGAAATCAACAAGTATTCCAATGCTGCACAGGCTGTAAATCAGATGTGCGATAAAATCAGTGTATTGGCAGGTCTGCCAGTCGAAAAGAGACAGCCAAAAAGCAAGAAACTGATTGCAAAATAGATATTTTGTATCTATAATGTAGATATATAATATTTATTTTTGTGTAGAAATACAGAGTAAGGAGATGATTGAATATGCCTAGAAAAAAGAATATGACAAGTCTTTTAGACAGTTTTGAAAGTGATACAGAAAAAGAACATGATGCAGCTGTGACAGCGGCGGTGAAGAAATCTTCTGGTGGAGATACAAGAGCAACAGCACTTGTATCAATGACCAAGGATGAAAAAGAACGTCTGACAACAAAAGCAAAGGCGCATGGCTTGAGCTTGTCTGCATTTTTCAGATTAGCTGCTGATGAATACATGAATACCCATAATTGGTAATGTATGAATAGATAAGGTGGAGTGGAATCCGCAGTAGTAGCCGATTTTGTGGGTATGTGGGTAACTTGAAGAGTTATCCATATATCCATCAAAATAAATACAAAATATATATCATATAGATATTGAGTATATAAGAAAGGATGCGTATTATGGCAAATATTAATGAAACGATTTCTGAGGTTGCAAAGTTAAATCCAGAGCTTGCACGTCAGATTCAGAAATATGTAAAAGACCATTCGTATGGTTTGGTTTTTGAACATAATTTACCAGAAGCAGTTAGGCTTTATAAAAAACAACCTGCTGTAGGTGATACAGTGAATATTCTTGCACCTCGTGGGAAGAAGGAAACGGAAGAAAATTCTGTTCCTTGGTGTGTGAAGTATATTGATAATGGTGTTGCATATCTTGAACATGATGGAGAAGCGAAAGATGTTCCATTAGAAGACATCTGTGTCCTTGTGAGTTACAGAGATGTTATCTATCCTGGATTAAAAGAGATTGACCGTGTAGAACGTGGAAATCCAGAAGACCCATATCATATGGTGATTAATTCTGAGAATTATCATGCCTTGGAAGCACTGACATATGCATATGCAGGAAAGGTTGACTGTATTTATATTGACCCACCTTATAATAAAAAAGATACAAAAGATTGGAAATATAATTGCAATTATGTTGATGGGAATGACCAGTATAAACATAGTAAATGGTTAGCGTTTGTAAAAAGACGTTTGAAATTGGCAAAACAACTTCTTAATCCAGAAGAATCTGTATTAATTGTAACAATTGATGAAGTAGAGTATGCAAGACTTGCATTGTTACTTGAACAGATGTTTCCTGATGCCAAAATTCAAATGGTATCAAGTGTTATCAATCATGCAGGTGCTATTCGACAAGGAGAGTTTGCAAGAACAAATGAATTTATCTTTTTTGTGATGTTAGGAAATGCATTTCCTGCAAAATTGCAATCAGAATCTCGTGGAAAAATGGAAAAGATTCATTGGGATACATTGAGAAGAACAGATGTGTCATCTAAAAGGGGTAGTAGTAAAGGTGGGACAGCTCAATTTTATCCTATTTATGTAAATGATAAAACCAAAAGGATAGTTGCTGTTGGAAAACCGTTGACACCTGATGAAGATATAGAGTCTGTTCCACATAAAGAGGGATGTACTACAGTTTTTCCAATTAGAAAAGATGGATTAGAAATGAATTGGGGATTGTTAGGTGATGTTGTTATGGAAAGAGCATCAAAAGGATATATTAGTGTTGGTAAATATTTACCTAATGAACCTCAAAAGTATTCGATTTCCTATTTGACTTCTGGGAAAATAGAAGACATTGATTCTGGAAAGGCAACTGTAAAAGGTTATGGAAAAAACGGTGCGGTAATTGCTGTTTATGAAGACATACGAGCAATGCCACCAACTACGCAATGGGATTATCAATCTCATGATGCATATAGAAATGGAACAGTTATTTTAAATAATATTTTAGGAAGTCGTTTTTCGTTCCCTAAATCAGTATATGCTGTGCAGGACTGTATAAAATTATTCGTACGAGATAAACAAAATGCCTTGATTGTAGATTTCTTTGCTGGTTCAGGAACAACTCTTCATGCTGTGAATTTGCTCAATGCAGAGGATGGCGGTCATCGACGTTGTATTTGTGTTACAAATAATGAGGTTTCAGAAGCTGAGGAAAAGAAATTTGTTGCCGATGGACTTCGTCCTTCTGACCCTGACTGGGAAAAATATGGAATTGTCAATTATGTTACATGGCCTCGAACTGTGTGCAGTATCGAAGGTCATGATGTAAATGGCAAACCGTTAGAAGGTGACTATGGTAAGCCGTCAAAGGATATTGATTTAGGTTATTCATTGCCTAAAGCTGATGGATTCAAAGCGAATGCCGTATTCTGCGAGTTGACATACGAGTCAGCATGGCCTATTCGTTTGGATAATGCATTCAATGCTATTGCACCGATTTTGTGGATGCAGGCTGGCTGTCAGGGTCCGATTATTCGTAAGATTGGTAAGAGTTACTTAACAACAGATTATTATGGTGTGCTTTTTGATTACGGACAAGCTTCTAAATTCTGTGAAAAGGTAAAGAATACACCGACTATTAAGACTGTGTTTGTAGTAACTGATGACCAGAGACGTTACTCTAATATGTGCAAGCGTCTTTCGGGAATTGAAGTACATAGATTGTACGAAACTTTCCTCAGAACATTTGAAATTTGTGGCGAAGGAGGACTGGATTAATGAAGTATGGTTTACTTGATTTTCAGAAAGATGCGGTAACTGAACTTTTAAAAAAGATGGAATCTATGCGTCGTAGTTACGACGCAGATGGTTCTTTATCTGCCGTATCGTTGACTGCACCAACTGGTGCAGGTAAGACTGTTATCTCAGCTGCTGTTGCAGAAGGCTTGTTTTATGGTAATGATACATATGCTGGTGATGATAGAGCAGCAATTTTGTGGTTGTCAGATAGTCCTAGCTTGAATGAACAGACAATGAAAAGATTTGATGCAGCGACAGATTTATTGAATGGAGCTGTGTCGATGGAAGCAATCAGTGCAGATTTTGCAAAAAATCATGCAAAACTGTCACCGGGGCATATTTATTTTTTGAATAGGCAGTTACTTGGTAAGGGAAAGAAGCTGACAAATGAAGCTGAAGGTGGACGTTCATTTTATGATGTACTGAATGCGACTATTGAAGATGATGACATTCATTTGTTCCTGTTTATTGATGAAGCTCACAGAGGTCTTGGTACAGGAAATGACAAAGGTACAAGTGATAATGCCAATAAAACTATTTATAGCATTATTATTGACGGACAGGATGGAATTAATAAGCCAATGCCTTGCGTAGTAGGAATCTCTGCTACACCTGAACGATTTAATAATGCAATGGCTGGTCGTAAGAACCGGGATATGAAGGCATCTGTTGATGTACCTGTATCTGCTGTAAAAGATTCTGGTCTTATTAAAGATATGATTGAGCTTCGTACACCAAAGAAATCAGCTGATACAAAACACCAGGATTTAACGCAGGCATGTGTGAAACTGGCTTCTGCGTCAAAATTATGGAAGGATTATTGTGAAGAAAACAAAATCCATACTGTAATTCCTCTGATGGTGGTGCAGGTTGAAGATAAGGTGAGCGTTGATACATTAACGTCTCTTTGTTCTCAGATTCATAAAACATTACCTTGGCTGGATATTTCAGATTGCTTTGCCAATGTATTTGGTGAACATGATGATATTGTTACTCCGGCTGGGAAGATTCCGTATGTAAAACCAGAGGAAGTTGCTGAACGTACAGAAATTAGAGTGCTTTTTGCAAAAGATGCGGTATCTACTGGTTGGGATTGTCCTCGTGCAGAGGTTATTTATTCCAGAAGAAAGCGAACTGACCCAACATACATTGCTCAGTTGATTGGTCGTATGGTTCGTACACCATTAGCAAGACGTGTTACAAACGTAGAAGAATTGAACACAGTGGCATGTTATCTTCCAGAATATGATGCTGTGACTGTTGAGAGTGTTGTTGAACGCTTGAAAGAAGACAATGTAGCGGTTGATGCAAATAAGATTATTAAGAATCCAGCCGATGTAGGATTTTTTGGAGAAACTAAGAAGAAAATTGAAAAGAAATTAGCTCAAAAGCAGAGCGAAAATGAAGTGAAGCAACCTGATGATGTCAAGCATGAAAATGTAACTGCTGCTAGTGCAGATAGAGTATGTGAATCAGGCGGTTATACATATAGAGAATCGACAGAAGATGCATTATCAGGAACAGAATTTGCTGTTAATACAGACGATGAATTTGCGGTTAACATTGATGATATTTCTGAAACGGAGGAAGAATTGACGGAAGCACTTGAAAGAATTCCGAAGGTTGACAGCGATGCGATTAAAGCAAGTTTTGAAGAAATTATTACCAGACAGGTGCGTCATGATAAAACAAATCATTTCTTAGATTTGTGGGACTGTATTGACGTGGTTATGTCTGATATTGATGTGGATTCTGATTTGGATTCAAAAATTCAGGAAGAATTTTATAATAATATCGAAGGTGAAATTCATAAACATCCAGCAGAATTTAAGCGTTCATTGGGTGAAATTAAAAGTACAACTGTAAGTGTGAAAAGAGTTGACCCACTTACCGGAGAAGCGTTTGAGGATAGGGAAGAATTGGTTGAGAATGATGCTGATAGATTGGTAACATATTATAAACATGCAGTAAGTGTGTTTTCTGGTGCATCTGATTTGATTAAGTATTGTATCAACAAGCGTAAAAATGAAGAATTTGATTCTGATGCAAATGCGATTAGTCGTATTGCTGCTGTCGGATATTGTATGGAAATTATTCAGGCAATGGAAGAATGGGCAGAGAAAAAGACAGATGAATTGTTGAGTATTTATGCTCCGCAGAGATATGCTGTATCAGAAGAAAATAAAGCAAAATGGGATAGAATTGAGGGCAATACAAAACCGTATATTGAACGTAATTTGAATGTTCAGGCAAGCATTACACGCCAGAACAAAGATTATGAGGCATATCCAAAACATATTATTAGTGACGATGAAGGTTGGGCATATTTGAAGTTGAATGACCTTGAAGAAAAGGTGGTGCAGACAGAATTATCACGTACATTAAATGTAGCATGGTATAGGAATCAGTCAAGAAATCTTAATGCATCTCTTGCAATTCCTTACAAGTTAAATGATGTATGGGAAAATATGTATCCTGATTTTATTTTCTTTCAGAAGACTGGAGATGGAAAAATTATTCGTTCGATTGTAGACCCTCATGGTGATTGGTTAGGAGATAGTGTTGCAAAGCTGAAAGGTTATGTAATGTATTTGAAAGACCATCCTGATATGTTTGGTTCTGTACTTGCTGTTGCAGATGAAAAAGGTGGTGTTTATCGTTATCTTGATTTGATGACAAAACAGGTGCAGGATGAAATTGAAAACTTTACTGGAAGTTCTGCAAAGGAATTATTTATGGGTGCACTGGGTAGAAATTATACGGTTGTATCTGATAAATAAATCTGTTATATTTACATTGAACAATTAAATAAAAAGTTCACGAGAGAATGTCCGATATGAAAAAATATCTACGCAGTACGGTGTAGAAAACCGAATTGTTTACGGACGCACAGCTTCTGGCAGAAGCGTATTATGAAATAAAAATACGTGAGAGGCGCAGCGGTGAACAGATGATGGAAACTTATTGTTTCTTGATTCTGTTTGCCGCTTTTTTGTTACAAAATTTATATAGAAAGTTGAGGTACATATATGTCAGATTTAAAAAATGTAAGAAAAACTCTTGAAGAAAAGAGAAAACAGAAGGAAGCTCTTGAGCTGGAATTGGCGATGCTGGAAGCAGAACCAAACAGAAAAATTCTTGTTTCAGTCATTGAAAATGATGTGGAACTGAACAAGAAACTTATCGGATTGAAAGCCGATGAGGTAAAAGTTATTGCAGCACATTATGTGGATTTGTTCGACAAAGCATTAGAAGAAAGTAATGCAGAGCTTGAAGAAATGAGAGCGAAAGCAGAACAGAAAAGAGAGCGTGCAAGAGTGAGAGCAGCACAGCGTAAAAAAGAAAAAGCTGAGAGGGAAGTCGAACAGCAGAACATGGTTCGTGAACAGGTTCAGGAACCAGTAGAACCACAACCAACTTACAGCAATAATGGATATTATGGTCAGTAATTGGGTGTGGAAAAATAGGGGTGCAGGGGGAAAAACAGAGTTGTTCCCATGCGAAAAGGTCGCAGGAAAAACACGAACGGAGCGTAGCGAAGTGAGTGTTTGTCCCGCAAGCAAGTGAAGCCCGTAAGGGCTGAGCGGTAGGGTGAAGAATAGCGAAGCGGCTCGGAACCCTATGCTTGCGAGGTTGAAAGGTACCTTCTTGACACCTGGCACCATACAACGGAATGAGATTCATTCAGAAAGGAGACGTGGAAAGATGGAACCAAACAACCGCATATATGACACCATCGTACAAGCAAGAGAGAAACAGGCAAATGCAAAAGCTGAATATGAAGATGAGTATTTGAATGATTTGAAAGAGCTTGAAGATGGTGAAGAAGCTACGGAACGTTTGATTCCCGGTACAGTCAGATTTGGTGAAAATGTGCATAAAATCATCTGCGATATGGCAAAAGAATACGGATGTAGTTTTGCCGAAGTCGTAAGACTTGCAGTAGATGATTCACTGGAAAAACATTTCAACAATATGGTGTATGTAGATACACAGACGGGAAAGAACGTGGAGAAACTGATGGGCGAAATTGGAACAGAGCTTCATGCAATCAAAGTGGAACTGAACAGGATTGGTTGTAATTACAATCAGGAACTGAAAGTGAAGCGGATGGAAGCAAAGCAGAGAGAAGTTCTGGAACAATTAGCCGAAAAAGATTTACCAGATGATGTAAAAGTAGAATTGAAAAAGAAATACAGCAGTCTGGAAGTAATGATTCAGACGCAGCAGAAAAACGTGCCACAGCTCAGCAAGGCAGAGTTGAAAAATCTTACAGAAAGATTTGAAAAAACGGCTGATAAAGTGGGACGTGAGTTGTGGAAAACATTGAGAATGTAATACGAAAGGAGTGACGATACAAATGGCTTATTCAAAAGTTTTTTTGAGAAAATCAGGTAAGGCACTCTTGAAGTATGCGATTGGAAAAGATGCGAAAGGTCACAACGGCAAGGAACGAAGAAATGAAGTGATTGGCTATGTGAATTTGGTACCGGGTGTAGATGTTGTAACGCAGATGCAACAGTATTGAGATAAGATGAAAAGCGGTCACAAGAATCAGATGATTCATGTGATTCAGTCGTTTTCAAAAAAGGAATTTAATCCTGATGACCCGAACGATTTACAGATGGCAAATCAGCTCGGAGTGGAGTTTGCACAGCAACATTATCCGGGAAGACAGGTGGCAGTGTTCACGCAGATTGATGGAAAAGAAGGATATGTTCATAATCATATTGCAGTGAACAATGTGTCGATGGAAGATTACAGAGCGTGTGATAAAGAACAGTATTATCATCCAATGGTTAAGAAGTGGACTGATAAAATTACAGAGAAGTACACTGTGCGAGACACTGGTGTAAAGAATCCTGAAAAGCTGACACAATCTGAGAAGTCTTTGAGAGAAAAAGGTGAATATTCTTGGAAAGATGATTTGCGTGACCGCATTAAAAAATCATTGAAGGAATGTGAATCTGCTGATGAATTTTTTGAAAAATTACAGAGTAATGGTGTCGGTGTAGAACATAAACAATCGAAAAGAAAAACTGCAAAGCATACGGATTTTTATGTGTATGACTTGCAGGATTTATCGAATGTGCCTGATGGTGAAAAGGCACCAAAACATACAAAGGTACGTTCGTATAACATGGGACATCTTTATGATGTTGACGGCGTGCAAGAGTATTTTGATTTGAAAGAATCAGCGAAGCTGAAAGCTGCTGCACAGCAGGTGCAAAGTGTTGTTGTTCAGCAGAAATATGAAGAAGAACCAGAAGCGAAGCCAAAGAAAAAATGGAAGAAACAGTTGCGATTCAAGGAGTATTTGAAATCGCAGGGATATGAGTTTTATACGAATGAAAATGGTGACATTTATAAATTTGGTGAAGGTCTTGATTATAAGACATTGGTGGATGAATACGATGAATATTTGATGCAACCGCCGGAAGAAGAAACAGAAGATGAAGAAGTTGTTATTGAAGAATTGGATTCTGTAAAAGAGAAGGAACAGGAGATTCCAGAGGAAGAAAATGTTCCTGAGAAAGATGTTGTACAGGAAGAACCTGTTACAGAGCAGACGGTGACAGCACCAGCGGAGCAGGTTGTGGAAGAAGTACAACCAGATGCTGAGACAGTCAGAAAAATGAATGAAGAAAATCGAAGACGACTGGAACAGATTCGACTGGATAAGATTCGTGCTGAAAGCACGTTGCCGGGTAGAATTTTTGGTAACAAGAGTGCTAATAATTCGCATAGTAGACCATTGCCGAACGGTGGTAGTTATATTCCGAGTGGTAATAGTTATGATAGAGAAAAATAAAGAAAGGGGTGAGTGTGATGCTAATTATTTTTACATAAAATAATTAAATCTGACGAAAGGAGAAACTTGTTATGACTGATGAAGAAAGAGCAAGATTTAGAGAAAAAGCAAAGCTCAGAGCAGAAGCGGAAGCAAAGAATAAAGAAATTGCACCACAGACATCTGTTCAGATGAATGTGCAGCAGCATCCAGTACAGGATGAAAGTGGACAGACATTTACGTATGTGACATTAGGATGTGGTATTGCTGCGATTGTATTTTTATTTATCTTTGGATGGGTCAGCATTTTTTGTTCTATTCTCGGTATTGTTATGTCACATATGGCTGTTACACATGGCTATAAAGATAATGGTATGAGAAAAATCGGATTTATTCTGTCATGGGTAGCTTTGGGCATTACGATTGCACTGATTGTGTTCTCTATTGTAATGGTTTTTGTAGGAATTGGTCTTTATGGTCATGCTATAAATAGCATGTTAGATTTTTCAAACGATGCTGTAAAGTCTTGGGGCGGTTCCGGTGTATCAAATATGATTATGTTTTTGAGATAATGAAACATAATACATAAGAAAAAAGGCATCTGAGAAATCAGGTGTCTTTTTTACAGCCTATTTTATATGAATTTATACGATACATCTAAATCATACTTTTTTGTCTTGAAATGAAACATAAAATCTGATAGCATAATATATATGAATATAGACGGATGTTTATATTAGGATATAAAAAGAGGTGATACACAGTGATTTATGGATATGTGAGAGTATCGACAGATAAACAGAACATTGACAGACAGATTCGTAATATCTTGGCGGTGGATGCATCTGCGAAAATTTACAAAGAGGTTTTTACAGGTACAAAAACGACTGGTAGACACGAGTTTCAGAAGTTGCTGAACAAAGTACAGAGTGGTGATACGATTGTATTTGATTCTGTATCTCGTATGAGTAGAAATGCAGCAGAAGGATTTGAGTTATACAAGAAACTGTTTGATGATGGTGTAAATCTTGTATTTATCAATGAACCATATATCAATACAGATGTGTATAAAGCTACAAGGGACGCATTGGTTCCGATGACCAATACGGATGTAGATTTGATTTTGACAGGTGTGAATCAGTATCTGATGAAACTGGCTGAAAAGCAGGTAGAGCTTGCATTTGAACAGGCACAGAAAGAGCGTGATGATTTATCAGAGCGCACAAAGCAAGGTTTACAGACAGCAAAGTTGAATGGAAAACAGCTGGGACGTGCGAAAGGTACTGTTGTGGTTACAAAGAAATCTGATGAAAGTAAAAAGAAGATTTTGAAATATAGCAAAGTGTTTGGCGGTGATTTGAGTGATAAGGATTTGATTAAGCTGCTAGAAATTGATAAGAATACTTATTATAAGTATAAGAAAGAATTGAAAAATGCACGTGTAGGTGGTAAAATATGCACGTAGGATAGGAAATAATAAATAGAGCTGTTCACGAAGTTTTAGTAAAAAAGCTTGATTTATGAAGGACCTATTGCTGTTGCATCCTTGCAAGAGGATGAGTATTGAAATATGTTCTGTCTTGGCGTACTGATACGACAAGTTGCATCCTCACATGAGGATGCTTTTTTTATGCAAAAATACAGAGGGTTTCGCATTCAATCATGTAGATAAATGTTGAAAGAAGTGTATCAATGATATATAATAGAAGCACGACATAGAAAAAGATTTTGAAAAAGTGGGTAGGAAAATGGCGAAGAAACAAAAATGTTATATCTACACACGTGTTTCAACGGAATTACAGATTGACGGATATAGCCTTGAAGCTCAGAAAGAGCGACTACGAAGCGAAGCAAAGCATAGAAAAATGCAAGTCTGCGGTGAGTACAGTGATGAAGGTAAAAGTGGTAAGAATATTGCTGGAAGACCTGAGTTTAAGAAGATGCTGAGTGACATCAAGTCTGGTAAAGACGATGTTGATTATGTGCTTGTCTTCAAGCTATCGAGATTTGGTCGTAATGCTGCTGATACATTGAACAGCTTACAGTTCATGGAAGATTATGGAGTGAATCTGTTGTGCGTTGAGGATGGTATTGATTCGGCTGGTGCTGCTGGTAAGCTCATAATCAGTGTGCTTGCATCAGTGGCAGAGATTGAAAGGGCTAATATCAGTGAACAGACGATGGCTGGTAGAAGACAAAAAGCACGTGACGGCAAATGGAGTGGCGGTTTTGCACCTTATGGATATAAACTTGTAGCCAAAGAGGGTGAAAAGTCCAAAGTTCTCGTTATTAACGAAGAGGAAGCGGAGCTTGTACGACTGATTTACAAACTGTATTTACAAGGTATGGAAATCAGCAGTGTTGCAAAATGGTTGAACGACAACGGATATACAAAGAATATTCGTCAGAATGGGTCTGTATCATTGATTAGTGCGGCATTTGTCAAGGGTGTACTTGATAACCCTGTGTATTGTGGCAAGATTGCTTATGGCAGACGTAAGACCGAGAAAATCGAAGGTACACGTAATGAGTTCCATGTGGTTAAACAGGATAAAGACAGTTATAAGCTATACGATGGTCAGCATGAAGCCATTATTGATGAAGAAACATTCATGCGTGTACAGACAAAAAGAATGAAGAACGCTTTTAAACGTGAAAAGACACATAGTCTGATGTATGAACATATTCTGTCAGGAATTATCAAATGTCCGAAGTGCGGTGCCAGTATGTATGGTGTTGTGAACCGAAAGAAGAAAAAGGGGTCTGAGGAGTTCTATACAGATATGTGGTATTACATCTGCAAGAACAGAAAGATGGTCTCAGGGCATCTGTGCGACTATAAGAAGCATATCAGGCAGGATGAAATCAATAATGAAGTCATACAGTTGGTCAAGTACGTTTTCGGTGGCGAAAACGATATGAAAAAACAGATTCTTAAGAAGCTGGGTTCTGATGATTCTTTGAATGAGCTATTGAAAGAAAAGGAACGTCTTACAAAAGAACGTGAAAAGCTGAGTTCAAAGAAATCAAAGTTGTTGAGACGTATTGCAGAGCTGGATATTGATGATGAATTATATGATGATTTGATGAAGACATACAGAAGTTCTGTGAATGAAGTGAATGAGCAGATAGCTACAATGGAGAATCAGCTATATCAGAATGACCTTGCGATTGAAAATGCAGAGGGCGAGAATCTGTCAACAGAAGTATACAAGAGAATCATTGATGAAATGTTAGACCACATTGATGATATGTCTGATGTTGATAAGAAGACATTGATGAATCTGCTGCTTGAAAAAATCGAGATATATATAGAGAAGCAGAAGGACGGTCGCTGGGTCAAATCCGTACAGTTCAAAATACCATTGAATATAGACGGAAAGGCTATAGACACGCTGTTTTTCGATGATGAAGAAGATACAGAGGATTCCCTACCCAATGAGAAGCACCTTGAGACTTGTGTGTTACTGTCAAAGAAATAGATATGGTTAATAGGTGGTACAGGGATGTCACGTAAAGAATTCTAGGAACATATGGGCATCCCTGTTCGTACATTGTATTAATGACAGTAAGAATTTTTGTTAGATAATGAGGATAAAGTTCTAATGAAAAAGTTTTGGAGTTTTTTTGAAAATTGACCAAAAAATGAATAATTCTGATATCAATAATGTTCAAAAGATTCATGAAAAAATTTTTAAAACCAACCAATCAAGATCTACATACTGTCTTAAATAAATATCTAATAGCAGTTCGTGAAAAAATCAACAAAGTACAAATTATAAAACTTTATGTAAGATTATATGGCTTTTCTAAGCAATTTTTTATCTACAATTTCATCCATGCAGTACATTTTGTTTTTGGTTTTTTAGTAGAAAATTTCCCCCACCTTATAGTAAACTAGTATAATTTAGTTGCATTATATGTGACTTCTTTCTATAATAAATTCATATTGTACTAATTTAGAGGGGAGAAAAATATGTCAGGATATATATTTTCAGGTCAAGGATCGCAAAAAAAAGGTATGGGTAGTGGTTTATTCGAACAATATCCTATTTTAATAAAAGAAGCAGATGAAATTTTAGGTTACTCAGTAGAAGAGTTGTGCTTAACAGATCCGAACAATTTATTAAATCTTACACAGTATACACAGCCAGCAGTTTTTATTGTAAATGCATTGACTTATCTTGAATATCAGAAAAAGAATCCTGTTAATCCAGAGTTTTACGCAGGCCATAGTTTGGGAGAATATAATGCGTTATACGCAGCGGGTGTTTTTGACTGGAAGACAGGTATTCAGTTGGTAAAAAAAAGAGGGGAATTAATGGGAAAATCCTCTAGTAGTGGAATGGCAGCAGTTATTGGCCTCTCTTGTTCAGATATAGAAGAAATAATAAAGAAGAATAATCTTACACAAGTAGATGTCGCTAATTACAATACTCCACAACAGACAGTAATCTCAGCACCAAAAGATATAATAAATGAGATTCAGCATTATTTTGAAGAAGCTGGTGCAAGATATGTCATATTAAATGTAAGTGCAGGCTTTCACTCACGTTATATGGATCAAGCAAGAGTAGAATTTGAAGAGTACATAAAAAATATAGAGCTTAAGCAGCCAACCGTGCCTGTCATAGCCAACTTAACAGCAAGACCTTACAAGTATAAAAATATGAAAGAAACGTTACTTGATCAAATTAATCATTCTGTACAATGGACGGATTCTATACGTTATATGATGGGAAAAGGTGTAGAGGATATTGTAAATGTTGGATATGGAACAGAAGCAAGATCAATGGTAAGACAGATTAAAAGATTGGCAGAACCTTTAATAGTAGAAGAAAGTGAAGAAATAGAATCAAATTCAGTGATTACCGCACAAACATTGGGAAGTGAGAAGTTTCGTAATTATTTCGGTGTTAAGTACGCTTATACAGTTGGGTCCATGTACAAGGCAATCTCTGGTGTAGATTTAGTCAAAAAGATGGCCAATAGTGGTTTCCTTGCATTTTATGGAACAGGCGGAGTATCAAACGAACAACTGCAAAAAGACCTTTCACAGTTAAAAGAAGAAGTATCTAATGATAAGATTTTTGGTGTGAATATGCTTTATCAGGAGGGAAATTCCGATAAGGAAAAGGTATTAGTAGATATAGTACTTAGAAGTGGAATAAAGATAGTTGAGGCATCTGCATATTTAATGATTACGCAAGAGCTAATTCGCTATCGTTTACAAGGAATTCATAAAAATGAATATGGAGAACCCTGTGTGAAAAACAAATTAATTGCAAAAGTATCACGTCCAGAAATTGCTAAATTATTTTTAGCTGCACCACCAGCCGCACAAGTTGAGAAACTACGAGTAGAGGGTGTAATAACAGGTGAAGAGGCGGCGTTAGCACCATATATCCGCATGGCAGATGCGATTACAGTAGAAGGAGATTCAGGTGGACATACAGATGGAGCATCTCTATTATCTCTTTTGCCAACTCTCATAAGATTAAGAGATGAGCAACAGAAAGAAAATTCACAATATGTTTTTATTGGTGCAGCAGGTGGAATTGGAACACCAGAATCAGCAGCAACTGCTTTTATGTTAGGAGCAGATTACATTCAGACGGGTTCCATTAATCAGTGTACAGTAGAGGCATCTACAAGTGAAACGGTAAAAAATATGTTACAAAGTATGAATGTACAGGACACAGAACATACACCTTGTGGAGATTTGTTCGAATTTGGTGGGAAAATACAGGTACTTAAGAAAGGAGTATTTTTCCCTGCAAGAGCAAAGAAACTTTACGAATTATATAGTTTCTATAACAGTTTAGAAGAAATTCCCGCTAATATGCGTACACAGTTAGAAGAAAAGTATTTTAAGAAAACAATAGATGCTGTGTTACAAGAAGCAAAAGAACATTACAGAAGCAAAGGAATTGATATGGAGTCTTTTTCAACCAAAAAGCAAATGGCATGTGTGTTTAAATTGTATTTTTCTTATTCGACTGCATTAGCGCTAAAAGGAGACGACAAGAATAAGGTTAATTTTCAAATTCATTGTGGTCCTGCGTTAGGAGCATTTAACCAATGGGTGAAAGGCACGAGGTTAGAAGACTGGAGAAACCGTCATGTGGATGAAATTGGAGTTGAACTGATGGAATCTACAGCTTCCTATATAACGAGATGGATAGAGAATCTATGATGGCAATATACTGAAAGGAGAAAAAATGAAACTTGAGATAATTGAAAATGATTTAAGTGGTCATGAACAAAAGGAAACTATTTTGTTTGTACATGGTGCATATCATGGAGCATGGTGTTGGAAAGAAAATTTTTTTCCTTATTTTGAAAAAAACGGTTACAAGTGTTATGCGGTAAGTCTTAGAGGACATGGTGAAAGTGAAGGTCGAGAGCAGATAAATGACTTTTCTATAGATGATTATGTACAGGATGTAGTTGAGACGATTGATTCATTAGAATGTAAACCGATCCTAATCGGACACTCAATGGGAGGAGCAGTTGTACAAAAAGCAGCTTTTCTACATAAGGATAAGATTGCAGGCATGGTGTTGTTAGCCTCAGTTCCTCCAAAAGGAATGCTACTCAGTTTGTTAAGACTTCTAGTGAAGAATTCGAAGAAGGCACAAGTACTGATGAATTACAACCCAGAGAAAGATTATGCTATGATTGGAAGTCTGTTTTTCTCAGAAGAAATGGACAAAGATGAGGTTGAAAAGTATTCTAAGAAGATGATTGCTGAATCAGCTTTGGCAAGCCGCCAGACTGTTAGTAAGATTGTAAGTAGCAACGTTCTTCCAGAAAACATGCCTATTCTCATAATGGGAGCTAAGAAAGATGTTATGCTCACAAATGGGCAGATTAAGAAAATAGGTAAATTCTATCATAAAGATATAATATGGCTAGAGAAAAGTGGACACGATATAATGCTTGATATTGAATGGAAAAATGCTGCAGAAACAATTTGTGCGTATTTAGATAATATGATTAAAAAGAGGACTAAGAAGTGAGTGAAAAGAATTCATATAAAATAAGTGAAGTAGCAGCTAATGTAGAAAAAGAAGTAGAGAGACTGAAGGGACAAGTTGAATTGTTCTGGGACAATGAAGTGAAGTATTATGAAGAGTATGGCTTGCGTGATGGAATGAAAGTGGTAGAGTTTGGTTCAGGCCCTGGATTCTTGTCCGAGAAATTAATGCAGAGATATCCAAATCTATCATTAACAATGATTGAATTAGATCCATATTTGGTAGAATACTCTGATAATCATTTGAAGAAAGAATTTGCAGGTAGATATGAAGTCAAGGAAGCGTCTGTATTGGATTCAAAATTAGGAAGGGAACAATTTGATTTCTCAATTTCAAGACTATTAATTGAACATTTACCAGAGCCAGAAAAAGCAGGATTAGAGATAAAAAGAGTGTTGAAAAAAGGCGGAAAAGCTGTTTTTATTGATAACGACTTTGAAATGCATATTATGACATCTCCACCAATAAAAGAATTAAGAGTACTGTATGATGCATATTGCAAAGCGAGAGAAGATGAGGGAGGTAATCCACGTGTTGGGCGTGAACTTCCTCAGATCTTAAGAAAAAGCGGGTATAAGAATATACAATTTAATGCTATCTGTGCACATAGTGAATTATTAGGGGATGAAGCATTTTTTAAGTCTGAAGGAATTGGAATTGCATCTAAACTTTTAAAAGACGGATATTTGACAAGTGAAGAGATGGCGAAAATTATGATTTCTTGGAGAAATGTTATACGGAATAAAGAGCATTCCATAGTAAGACAGTTATTTATGGCAGCTGGAGAAAAGGAATAGTACTGGATAGATGTTTGGAGGAAAATAAATGGGAGGAAAATTGAATAGAGATTCAATTATAAGAGAAGCAAAAGCAATTATTGCGGATTTGGTTGAAAAATTACCAGAAGCCATTGAAACAGATAAAGATTTTTATGATTTAGGTTTAACATCCATTACAATTATTGATTTTGTTGAGTTACTAGATACAAGGTTAGGGATCTCACTAGGGGTAGAGTCTGTATTTGATTATCATGGTATTAGTCCACTGGCAGATTTCATCTTAAAAGAGCAGGGGATTGGCCAGCAGGATGAAGAAATGGATATGGAAGCTGACAAAGAAGAATCGGATGATATGGAAATTGCCATAGTTGGAATTAGTGGAAGATTTGGAGAGGCTGGAAATCTCGAAGAGTTTTGGGATAAGCTAGGTGAAAAAACACCGTTTGACCAGTATCATAACGAGGACAGAAAAAATGATGGAAAGAGCCTATCTGGATTTTTAAAAAATCGTGATTGTTTTGACGCACAGTTTTTTGGAATTCATGATGAAGAAGCGGATAAAATGGATCCTCAACAAAGAATCTTTATGGAAACAGCGTATCACGCATTAGAGGATGCAGGATATCCTGCTGAAACGCTTTCAGAAAAGCGAGTAGCAGTATTTGTTGGCGGAAGAGCTTCCGATTATAAAGAAAACATATCATTAAAGGATCGAAATTATGATGCATTTTTGGGAAATGAGACATCTTCCATTCCGACTCGTTTTTCCTATTTGTACAATCTAAAGGGCCCAAGCGTCTGTTTTGACACAGCATGTTCCTCAAGTATACTATCATTGCATTATGCCAGCCAAAGTTTGCGAATGGGAGAATGTGATCTTGCGTTAGCTGGTGGAGTATATGTAGATGCACAGTTAAACTATTACAATATGGCTAAAAATTCAGGCTTAATCTCTGAAAATGGAGAATGCAAGTCACTGGATCGAGATGCGGACGGGATGACATTATCAGAGGGTGCTGGTGTTGTTATACTTAAGAGATTACGTGATGCAGTAGAAGATGGAGATATGATTTATGCCGTCATAAAAGGTTCTGCAGTTACACAGTCAGGAAGAACCAATGGTTTCGGCATTCCAAGCATGGGTTCTCAAAAAGAATTACTGAAAAAGGCTTATGAGAATGCAGATATCAATCCAGGAACGATTTCTTACATAGAGGCAAATGGAACAGCTACTAAATTAGGAGATGCGATTGAATTAAATGCATTAAAAGACTTCTTTGGAAAGCACATGAGAGATGCTAAAAAAATAGCGGTTGGAACAAGTAAGACAAGCGTTGGTCATGCAGTTATGGCATCAGGTATGTCAGGATTACTTAAAATTCTTATGGCTTTTCAAAAGGGAGTTATGCCAGCTACAGCTGGATTTCATGAGATTAATGAAAATGTAAAATTGGAAAAGTCTCCATTGTACATTGCGAAGGAAGAGATTTCATTGGATGTGCGCAAGGAAGAACCTTTACGCGCTGCCATTAGCTCATTTGGCTTAAATGGCACTAACGTACATATGATATTTGAACATAGACCAGTGGAGCGAATGGAAGAAGAAATGAAGCGACCATGCTACATTTTCCCTGTGTCAGCACAGTCAGAAACTGGTTTAGGTAAGAAGCTGAAAGAGTTTAAGGAATGGCTGAAAGAGAATAAGAAAAATTATTCACCTATCCATGTTTCAAATGTATTGTGTGAACAAAGGAGTCATTTTCCTATAAGATGTTCATTTATTGCAAAAAATCTAGATGATTTATCAAGACAGTTAAACAACATCAGTACGACTTCAAAGAAACATGTAAATGTGACAGTAAAAAGAAAAATTACAGCGTCTGTGATGGAGAAAATACAGAAACTATGGAGAAAGCTGGAGACAGTGAGAGATGTACCGGAATATAAGAAAGCTATGAAAGACTTGCAATCTTATTATTTACAAGGCTATTCATTTTCGTTTAAAGAATTGTTTGATACAAATACATTTTTACCAATTCCAGTTATGCTGTATCCATTCGAGGAAGTGCATCATTGGATCGATAAGCAAGAGGATGAAATTGAGTTAGGGGAAACGATAAAGATGATTTATCCGAAAAAAGTCCCTTCTATTGTTTCTGAATTAAACATCCAGGAAAGAGTATCAGCGCTCAAGGTAGAGCAGATTGAGAAGAATCGTGGGCTTCAAATGAATGGATTTGAAGATAATATATGTGACATTTTGTATGCTCAACTAGCATCTATCGGTTTGTTTGACAGTAAAACTGTCTCAATGGACGAAATTGAAGAAAGAGAAGATATTGCGTCAGCTTACCATCAATGGATAGAGGAAAGTCTCTGCGTATTAGCTAGAAACAAGTATTTGATGCATGAGGGAAATGTATTTCAAGTAGGCAATAAGCTAGTCAAGAAGGATGAAACTATCTGGAAAGAATGGGAAACGAAGAAATCGACATTAAGAAATTTAGATGATGTAAGACCGCAGATACAATTGCTGGAAGTAGTATTAAAATCGTTATCTGATATTTTGCTTCAGAAAAAATCGGCAACTGATGTTATGTTCCCTAATTCGTCCATGGAACTGGTTGCAAACATTTATAAGAATAATCTGGTTGCAGATTATTTTAACGATGTGTTAGCTGAAAGTATTGCTCAAGCAGTAGAGACAAGAATTGCACAGGGAATCACTGAGCCAGTTCGAATCCTTGAGATTGGGGCTGGAACAGGTGGAACAAGTGAACTTGTGCTTAAGAAGTTAGAACCATACAGCGAACATATAGCAGAGTACTGTTATACAGACGTATCAAAAGCGTTCTTAGTATATGGAAAAGAGAACTATGGAGCAGATTATCCGTTTTTGAACTTTAAGCTTCTAAATGTCGAGGAAGTATATTCTTCTTATCAGGCTGGTATGAATCAGTATGACTTTGTCATTGCTAGTAATGTGTTACATGCGACAGAGGATATGTTACAGACACTGTCCAATGTGAAGGTGCTATTAAAGAAAAATGGTATTCTCTTTGTAAATGAAATAAGTGCTAAGTCACTGTTTACGCATGTAACGTTTGGTCTGCTAGATGGTTGGTGGAGACCGAAAGATAGACAATATAGAGTGGAAGGAGCACCAGCTATTCTTCCAGAAACCTGGAAAGAAATTTTAGGCAAGACAGGATATGCAAAAACGATCTTTCCTGCAGAATCTGCACATGGGTTAGGTCAGCAGATTATTCTTGCAGAAAGTAATGGAATCATCACGGTAAAAGAAGATGATATGATTGAGAAGAAGCCAAAGAAGATAAAGATGCAGCCAAAACAGGAAACTCGCTTAAGTGAGGATGTACAGGCTGAATTTGTGAAGTCTATCTTAATTAAAAAAGTAGCGAAAGAGTTAGCAGTTGATGAAAATGAGGTTTCTGATATTGTACCACTTCGTGAAATGGGAATTGATTCTATCTTAAGCGTTGCATTGATTCAGGAAATTAATGATGTGTTCGAGCTTGAATTTAATACAACGGTTCTTTTTGATTATGTAACGATTGAGCAATTATCAGACTATATATGTGAAGACTATGCAGAACATGTTGCAAAGAAGTTACAAAACAATCAAGAAGAGTTAAAGGAAACGAGACAAGATAGAGTAATTGATACAGCGAAAGATATAACAATAGATTCCGTAAAAGATAGAGTGATCCATACAGTCAAAAATGAAGATATCGCCATAATTGGATTTAGTGGCAGATTTGGTAATTGTGATACAGCAGAAGAGTTCTGGAAATTGCTTGATGAGGGAAGAGATGCCATCACTCCAGTCACAAGATGGGATTTAAGCAGACAGAAGAATAAAAAGTCATTTGAGAAAGCTGCTTTACTAAACAATATTGATAAATTTGATCCATTATTCTTTAATATTTCTGGAAAAGAAGCAAAATATATGGACCCTCAACAGCGTATTTTTATAGAGGAATCCTGGAAGGCAATAGAACAAGCAGGATATTGTGGCAGTGTAAGCAATGGATTACCTTGTGGTGTTTATGTGGCATGTGGAAATAGTGATTATTTGAATACGTATCATGAAGAATTACCTGGACAGACTTTTTGGGGAAATATGGCTTCTGTAACCGCTGCAAGAATTGCCTATTATTTAAATCTGAAAGGTCCTGCGATTACTCTTGATACTGCATGTTCTAGTAGTTTGGTTGCAATTCATATGGCATGTCAGGGACTTTGGTGTAAAGAAACGAATATGGCACTAGCTGGAGGAATTTCAGTACAGTGTTCCCCAAATCTTATTCTTTCAGAGGAAAGAGTTGGAATGTTGTCACCTGATGCGAAATGTTATGCATTTGATGATAGAGCCAATGGATTCGCATATGGAGAAGGAGCAGGAGTTGTTGTACTAAAACGACTGTCCGATGCAATTCAAGATCATGACACAATTTATGGTGTAATAAAAGGAAGTGGAATCAATCAAGATGGTGCAACCAATGGTTTGACTGCACCTAGTGCAAAATCTCAAGAAAAGCTAATTCGGGATGTATATGAGAAGTTTGATATTAATCCGAATGAAATTCAGATGGTTGAAGCACATGGAACAGGAACTAAGTTAGGCGATCCAATTGAGTTCCAGGCAATTACAAAAGCATTTCAAGCATTTACAGAACGAAATAAATATTGTGCAATCGGTTCAGTAAAAACAAACATTGGACATACTCAATATGCAGCGGGAATTGCTTCTGTAATCAAAGTCTTATTGAGTTTGCAGCATAAAAAGATTCCGGCTACTCTCAATTTTGAGAAAGGAAACAGTAGTATTGATTTTGAGAATACACCGTTCTTTGTAAATACAAATGGAATTGAATGGAAAACTGAAAGTGGGCAAGTACGTCAAGCGGCAATTAGTTCCTTTGGTGCCAGTGGAACCAATGCACACATTGTAATTGCACAAGGTCCAGAAGAAGAAAAACGCGTTCAAAAGAAAGAAGAAGGATATTTGCTTGTATTGTCTGCTAAGACAGAAACGCAGCTTAACATGCAGGTTGAACAATTTGCTTCGTATCTGAAGGATAAAGAAGAGGAAGAACTTGGAGATATCAGTTTCACATCCTTAATGGGAAGAAAACACTTTAATTATCGTTTTGCTTGCGTGGGAACAAGTAAAATGGATATGTTGGAGAAACTGAACCTGTACCTAAAAGGAGAACAGGAAAAGGGTATCTTCAGCGGAAAGACACAAACTTTAAAATCAGCGGATAAGAAGCTAGGAGAAGAAGCCATTACAGCTTGCGTAAATGGTGTAGATTACATAAACAACTTGAATTTGTTGGCTCGTTATTTTGTAGAAGGATATGAGTTGTCTTATGAGAGATTATTCGGTAAAAATACAAATAAGAGAATATCAATGCCTTCGTATCCATTTGCAAAGGAATCTTACTGGAAAGATACTGAGGAGGCTACGAGCGAAACAGAGATGGAATCAGAATCAGCTATAAAGAAGTGCATAAAGTGCTTCACAGAGAAATGGTGCGAAGAGCAGGCAGTTATGGGAGAAACAGTGCCAAGTGAGCTGCTTTGTCTGGTTCAGGATAAAACGCAACAAGATGTAATGGAACGTATCTTCCAAGAAAAATCAGCAGATATAAGACTGATATTTGTGCAGAGGGATAACTATACTGGGACAAAAGAGGATTACATAGAAATATTAAGTCAGGTTAAGAAACAGTATAAGAAGATAGCTGCTATTATACATACATGGTTTATGGAGGACGAACGTGGAGTTTCAGACTGTCTGCAATTATCATATTTAGTTCAAGCAATTGAAGAAACTGGATTATCAGTTGATAAGATTTTATATCCAGCTGTTTATAAAGATGATTTCGGCAAAAGTATTGTAGATGCAGCGAACGGATTGGGGCTGTCACTTAAGGCTGTGAATGGAGATACCACTGTATGTGTGATAGGTGGAAACTCTAGTGATAGAATGGATGCAGCTGACTGGCAGGAGTGGACACAAAGAATCTGGACGGAAACTTGCTGCGTGGAAAATCGTCCTGTAAGTTATCAGGATGGAAAACGATTTACAGTAAAACTGAAAGAGTCTGTACCAGAACAAGGAGAATCACTTATTAGAGAAAATGGAGTTTACTTTGTAACTGGTGGGACAGGAAAACTTCTTACATTTTTAGAAATGGAATTAGCGAGCCGTTATCATGCAAAGTTTATATTACTGGGCAGAAAAGACCAAGACCAAAAGATAGAGTTGTATTTAGAGAGACTTAAATCACTAGGCGGACAAGCAATCTATGTAAAAGGTGATGTATGTAACAAAGCGGATGTTGAACGTGCAAAGAACGTTGGTAAAGAAGCGTTTGGACAAATTAATGGTGTGATACATGGTGCAGGAATCCAAGGGGAAGGAAACGTTTTAAAGAAAACAGAGAAAGCGATGTTAGAAGTGTTAGCACCGAAAATTACAGGTGCAAACATCTTAGAAGAAGTATTCTTAGGTGAAATACTGGATTTCTATTGTTTTGTTTCTTCTGTTTCAGCAGTCATTGGTGACTTTGGCGGATGTGACTATGCCATGGCAAATCGTTTCTTATTATCTTATGCAAAGAATAGAAATGAAGAGAGTCACACAAAGCATATTGCAATAGGCTGGCCTATGTGGAAGGAAGGAAACATGGGTATTGCTAATGAAGCGGGAAGAAAGATGTATTTAGCTACAAGTGGTTTAAGTGAGCTAGAAACAAAGGAAGGTATTGAACTGTGGCTTCAGATGTTATGCAAAGCAGACAAGACGGGACAGCTTGTTTTTGCTGGAGATAGCCAAAGTATGGATAGAATAGCAGAGCGAGCAGATGTACTAGGAAGAAAAAAAGAGTTTGAGAAAGCAGGGAATAAAACAGAGATGGAGAAGAAGGTTAATTCTATTCATGAGAGCAAATGGAATATAATCAATTCCTTGAGAGCAATGGCTTCTGAGCTTTTAGACATTCCTGCTAATAGAATAGATCAACAAAATAATCTGAATGAATATGGGTTTGATTCTTTAAGTCTAGTTGACTACGCAAAGGCGATTCATGAAAGATATCAGATACCGTTTACACCATCACTATTTTATAGTTATGCGACATTAGAGAATATTGCGGATTATCTTGTTGCAGAATACGGGAAAGCGGTTTGCGAGGAAGCTTCTGCACCAGTAGTACATAAAACAAAAATGGAAAAGAAAACAGAATGTATTCCAACAGAAAAAGAATGCAATCAAGAAGAACAAATTGCAATTATCGGAATGAGTGGACGTTTTCCACAAGCACGTACACCGAAAGAGTTGTGGGAAATATTAGAACAAGGAAAAACAGTTGTTACAACAGCCCCAAGTGATCGATTTACTGGTGAAAGAGAGAAAATTGAGAAATGGAAATGTGGATGGGTACCAGGTGTTTCTGAATTTGAGCCATTATTCTTTGAAATATCTCCTAAAGAAGCTCAGATGATGGACCCAAGGCATAGACTCCTTATGCAGGAAACATGGAATGCATTAGAAGATGCAGGATGCAGTATGTCCTCATTAAAGGAACAAACAGTTGGAATGTTTGTTGGTGCGGAAAGCAGTGATTATACTAGACATGATTTGGGTTGTGATACGCCAATTACATCAGACCATGAGGCAGTGTTATCATCTAGAATTGCATACTTTATGGACTTAAAAGGGCCTAACATGACTATCAATACAGCATGTTCATCCGGTTTAGTTGCAATGCATCAGGCATGTCAAAGCATTAAAAATGGAGAATGTGATATGGCAATCGCAAGTGGTGTAAATCTTATCCTTGATGCTAATTCACTAGAGCGTATTGACAAAGCAGGAATGATTTCAGAAACGAATACCTGTTATGCATTTGATAAACGCGCAGATGGAATGGTGCCAGCAGAAGCTGTAGTTTCCATTGTGCTGAAATCACTTTCCAAAGCGAAACGAGATGGAAATCCAATCTATGCAGTAGTAAAAGGAAGCGGAATTAATTACGACGGCAGAACGAACGGAATTACTTCTCCAAATGGATTATCACAGCAAAAATTAATTGAGCAGGTTTATACAAAGAACCATATTAATCCAGAAGATATCACCTATATTGCAACCCATGGAACAGGAACAAAACTAGGAGATCCAATTGAGGTAAATGCACTTTATGATGCTTATCATAAGTTTACAAATAAGGAAAATTACTGCGCAATTACTTCCACAAAGACAAACTTTGGTCATGCTTTTGCAGCATCTGGCTTACTTAGCGTTGTAGCGTTAGTTGAAAGTATGCAGCATAAAAAGATACCAGCAAGCTTAAATGTGGTGGAAGAGAATTCATTTATTAAATGGGATAAGAGTCCTTTCTATGTGAATAAGCAGCTAAAGGATTGGGATGTTGTAGCAGGAAAGAGCAGAATTGGTGCCGTAAGTGCGTTTGGAATGAGCGGAACGAATGCACATATTGTACTGGAAGAGTATCCACAGGAAAAGAATCATGAAGTAAATAATGAGCCTGTTTTACTTGCATTATCAGCAAAGAGAGAGGATTCATTAGAACAGAAAGTCATTGAGCTTAAGGCATTTTTAGAGGAAACAGATCAAAGTCTTCCTTGTATTGCACATACACTTTTAGCAGGTAGGACACATTTTGAGCATAGAGTTGCATTTGTTGCAGAAACAAAAGAAGATGCAGAGAAACTCATTGATAAGTATTTAGCGGAACAAGATGATATAAACATGAATCATGGAGTTATTAACAATGAGTTTAGAATTAATGCTATCACTACAAACTTTATTCGGGAATTAACCAAACAGGCAAGTGAGTCCATTAGCAGTAAGAGCAAATATATGGATTCATTGAGAGCCTTATCCAATCTTTATTGTATGGGATATGTACCATTACAAGAACAAGAACTTGAACATGTAAAACTAATACACATGCCAAGTTATCCATTTAAACGAGATAAATACTGGATAGAGTCAGCAAAACCAGAAGCTAGGTATTTGACCAGTGTTACAAAGACATTCGAAGAGCCTGTAGTTAAGCCTGTAGTGAAAGAAGAAAAAACAGCAGATTTACTAGTTAAGAAAGAAGAGCCTGTTGTAGAATCACAAGATAAAACAATTGAATTAGCAGAATTAAGCAAGGATTTAAGCAAAAGTCTTGCCGCTGCTTTGTATGTTGATTTAGATGAAATCAATGATAAGAAGAAATTTATTGAACTAGGCCTAGATTCTATTATGGGAATAGAATGGATTAAGATGGTAAACACCAAATATCATTTGAATATTGGAGCGACCAAAATCTATGACTATCCTTTGATTGAGAAGTTTGCGCCATATGTGCATAGCTTGATTGCAAGTAACAAAGGAGCACAGCAGCATTCTGCACCCGTACAAACTGAAAAGATAGAAAAGAAACCGATTGCTGCAACAAAAGAAAGTAAACCTGCCAATCAGCAAGTGGAACAAAAAGAGGATATAGATGTAGAAGTAAAGGCGAAAGCAAAGCCAGATATAAAGTCAAAACACGATATTGAGGCTGAATTGCTAAAAAGTCTTGAGAACGCTTTATATGTAGACTTAGAAGAAGCAGATAAAAAGAAGAATTTTATTGAGCTTGGGCTGGATTCTATAATCGGTATTGAGTGGATTAAAGAAATAAACAAAATGTATGGTTTGAATATACCTGCTTCTAAAATGTATGACTATCCAAACATTAAAAAGTTTTCCAGAATGATAGAGGATAAACTGGCGGATAGCATAGTGGAATCCACCGTTGTAGAGGAGATTGCATTGGAGCAAGAATCAGAGCAGGAGGAACAACTAACCCCTGAAATGTTAGGAAATCCTTTGTTTCAGGAACGCTACCATAGTAGATTAAGTTATTATGCAGGCTCCATGGCAAACGGAGTATCATCCATAGAAATGGTTAAGAAGATGGCAAATGCTTCAATTCTTAGCATATTTGGCAGTGGTGGCTATGCAAACGAAACGCTGAGAGAAAAACTTGTAGAACTAAAGTCTTCGATTGAGAGTGGAAAACCATACGGAGTATGTTATATTGCGAATATAAATGATGAGAGAAAAGAATTAGAACAGGCGAAATTATTTGTAGATGCTCAAGTTCCAGTCATTGAAGTAGCTGCTTGTACGTCTATTACGAAGAGCCTTGTGTATCTAAGACTTAGTGGAATCTATTTTGATGAGGAAAAAAAGACAATTAAGTTCCCTCGAAGACTGATCGGAAAGTGTTCAAGAATTGAAGTAGCAAAACAGTTTATGTCAAAACCACCAAAAGAATATGTGGATGAACTGGTACAAGAAGGAATGCTTACGAAACAAGAAGCACTCATTGCTTCAAGAGTATCAATGACAGATGATATCGCAGTGGAGGCAGATTCCGGCGGACATACAGACCAAGCTAAGATGGAAGCAATCGTTCCAACAATCATAGGATTACGTGATAGTCTTGTAGAAAAATATCAGTATCAAGAAGATATTATGGTTGGTTGCGGCGGAGGAATCGGATCAGCGAAAGCAGTAGCAGATGCATTGGCACTAGGTGCTGATTTTATCCTAACTGGTTCGATTAATCAGTGTACCTTTGAAAGTGGTGCAAGCAAAGCTGTGAAGGATATTCTGTGTGAACTAGGTGAAAATGAGACTGGATATGCAATTGCCGGAGACATGTTTGAGATAGGTGCTAAAGTTCAAGTAGTTGCAAAGCAAAGCAAATTCATAGAACGTGCCAATACCTTGTATCAGATGTTTATGGAGTACGACTCTTTAGAGGAAATACCAGAGGATAAGAAAAAGGAAATTGAACACAACTACTTTAAGAAGTCATTTAAAGATGTGTGGAAAGAAATAGTAGAATACAAGAAGAGAAGAAATCCAAAAGATTTGGAAGAGGCAGCAACAAATAAAAGATTCAAGATGGCGTTATTTATTAAGTGGTATCATGCACATTGTAACAAAATGACACTTGAGGGGAATGTAGAAGAAAGTGACAATTTTGAAATCTTCTGTGGTCCTGCAATGGCTTTATTTAATAAAGAGTTGAAAGGCACGAAGTTAGAACACTGGCAGGATAGGCATGTGGATGAAATTGCACAATTGTTAATGGAGAAAGCGTGTGTGTATATGGTGAAGAATGGATATTTAAGAAAGCAGATTAATTTATCGAGCATTGCGATAGTGGGAATGTCTGCAAATTTCCCAAAAGCTGAAAATGTGGATGAGTACTGGAATAACTTAGTGTCTGGTAAAGATTGCATTTCAGAAATTACGGATGACAGATGGGATATAAAGAAATATTACAATCCAGATAGTGAGCATAAGGGCACTTATTTATGTAACAAGATGGGAGTGCTTGAGAATATTGATAAATTTGACGCAGAACTATTTCAGATTCCACCAGTAGAAGCAATGAAGATGGATCCTCAGCAGAGAAAATTTTTAGAGAACTGCTGGTCTTGTATTGAAGATGCAGGAATTAAGCCATCCAATATGGAAGAGAAAAAATGCTCCGTATTTGTGGGATGTGGTTCAAGCGGATATAAGAGTATGATTGAAGAAGAAGACTTAGATTCTAAAGTATTGACTGGTAATGTATCTTCTACCTTAGCAGCTAGAATTTCCTATCTGTTAAACTTAAAAGGTGCTTCTATCTCAATTGAAACAGCTTGCTCTTCCTCATTAGTGGCAGTTGCACAGGCATGTGACAGTCTTGTATTACATAACTGTGATTATGCATTAGCAGGTGGAGCGGGAATTGCAGCAGAACCATCTCTGCTGATTATGAGCAGTAAGGCAGGAATGCTTTCAGAAGATGGAGCATGTTATACATTTGATCAGCGCGCGAATGGTTTCGTTCCAGGCGAAGGTGTAGGTGTAGTCATGTTAAAACGATTGGGTGATGCAATCGCAGATAATGACAGAATCTATGGTGTAATAAAAGGATGGGGCGTCAATCAAGATGGTAAAACGAACGGTATTACTGCACCTAGCGTGATTTCACAAATACAGCTTGAAAAGGAAGTATATAATAAATTCCACATTAATCCAGAAGATATTACATATGTAGAGGCACATGGAACAGGAACAAAATTAGGGGATCCGATAGAAGTTGAGGCATTGACAGAATCATTTAGAACATTTACAGATAAGGAAAATTATTGTGCGATTGGATCAGTGAAAAGCAACATTGGACATTTAATGGCGGCAGCAGGTATAGCAAGTTTGATTAAAGTACTTCTGTCTATGAAGCACAAAACGATTCCACCAACAATTCATTATGAGAAGTTAAACGAACATATCGAGTTGCAAAACAGCCCATTTTATGTTGCCGATAAACTACAGAAATGGGAAGTACCAAATAAAACGTTAAGATGTGCAGCAGTAAGTGCATTTGGCTTCAGTGGAACAAATTGCCATCTTGTTGTAGAGGAGTATCCTCAGAGAAACAATGGGAATGAAGAGCTTGATGGAGGTGGATTATTTGTATTATCTGCTCAAAGTGAAAGCCAATTAAAGCAGTATTGCAGTAAAATGTCACAGTTCTTGAAAGAAGAAAAGAAAGTTGTTTTAAGTAATGTACTATTTACTTTGCAAACTGCACGTGAAGATTTGGAAGAAAAGATTGCTTTTGTTATTTCGGATAAGGATTCTTTAATCGCCAAGTTAGATGGGTTTGCAGAAGGAAAAGAGGTAGAACGTATACAGGTTGCTACTTCGGTTCCATCTGCAAAAGCAGATGAGCTGCTTGAAATAGCGAAAAAGTGGATGAATGGTACAGAAATTGACTGGAATGCTTATTATGAAGGAGAGAAAGTTCGTCTTGTTTCTATTCCGCCATATCCATTCCGCAAGAATTCCTATTGGATTCCGAAAAAGAACCAGCTTCCAAAGAAGCAGCCAGTTGTAGCGGAAAAACTGAGTTTGTCAGATACCGAGGTCAAAGGGGAAACAAGTTCTAAAATTCAGCTTGTACAAGAGGCTTTTATAGAGGAAGAAGAAGTAAGCAACGAAAAACTTTCGTTAGATAATAATGGTGCTGAACTTCAAAACTGGGATAAGGAAGAAAGTACGAATTCTTCAATAGAACTTGAAGTAAAAGAAGACGAAAAGTCTGATCAAAGCTTACTGGACAAATTGGTAGAAAGCCTTTCAGAGGTTCTTTACATCGATAAATCTAGTATTGTGATAACAAAAGAATTCTCAGATATGGGCATTGATTCTATATTGGGTATTGAATGGATTAAAAAGTTAAACAAGATGTTCCAAGCTGACTTTAATGCTACTATGCTTTATGAATATACTACAGTGAAAGAACTTGAGCAGTATATAGCACAGAATTTGAGTACAAAATCTTCTGTTATCAAGTACGAAGAACCAGAACCGGTAAAAGAAATGGATTCCAATTCAAGTACAAAACAGAAGCTGACTGCTACATTGGCTGAGTGTATGTATATGCAACCAGATGAAATCAATATGAGCAAGAATTTCATGGACATGGGCCTTGATTCCATACTTGGAATAGAGTGGATTAGAAAGATGAAAAAAATGTATGGATGGGATATGGATATTACCGTGTTATATGATTATCCAACTGTGATAGCACTTGCTGGTTATATTAATTCAGAAATCATTGGGAAAACAGAAAATGAAGAAACTGAATTGCTTGAATTAGATCAGTTATTGGAAAATGTCTTTACAGGAAAACTTGAAGTGTCTGACGCAGAAGAAAGCCTGGGTAAGATTAGTTTAGATTAAGAAAACAAAAGCAGACTGCGCATTTGGGGAGGAGAACGATGGATAAGAGGGAAATTCTACAGTATTTGCAGACAGGGGCAATTACACCTGAAGAAGCAAAAAAGTTGTTATTAGGGAAGTCTCAAAGTAAAGTGAAACAAAAAGAAGTGTCAAACAAGGATAAGATTGCTATTATCGGAATGTCAGGCAGATTTCCAAAAGCTGCTAATATGGAGGAATATTGGAATGTGTTAAAAAGTGGAACATTTGCTGTTGAAGAAATTCCACCAAGCCGATTTGATGTTGACAGATACTATGAACCATTCCCTCCGAAACCAGGAAAAACCTATTGCAGATGGCTAGGCAGACTAGATGATATCGAAGATTTTGACCCGCTATTCTTTAATATTGCACCAATAGAAGCCGAGACAATGGACCCACATCATAGGATTTTTTTACAGGAGGCATATCGGGCATTTGAAGATGCGGGATATAATCCAAAAGCATTAGGAGATACAAAATGTGGTGTGTATTTAGGAGTAATGGGCAATGAATATGTTACCATGCTGTCAAATCATAATATCAAAACACCTGATATTACAGGTGACAGCATGGCAATTGCCTCTGCTAGAATCAGTTATTTCCTTAATTTGAAAGGACCGGCAATTTCTATCGATACCGCATGTTCCTCTTCTTTAGTTTGTACAGATATGGCATTTCAGGCATTGGCTCGACATGATGTCGATATGGCATTAGTTGGAGGAGTAACGCTGTATCTGACTCCAGATGCCTTTATCAAAATGAGTTCTACGGGTATGTTGGCGAAAGATGGAAAGTGTAAGACATTTGACAACGCAGCAGATGGATTTGTTCCAGGAGAGGGAGCAGCAGCGTTAGTGTTAAAACGTCTGGAGGATGCAGAAGCAGATGGAGATCCTATATACGGTGTTCTTATTGGTTCAGGAGTGAATCAGGATGGAAAGACCAATGGAATTACTGCTCCAAGTGTCAAAAGACAAAAAGAGTTAATCCATGAAGTCTATAATAAATATGGGATTAATCCAGAAACCATTTCTTTTGCAGAAATGCATGGAACAGGAACGAAATTAGGTGACCCAATTGAACTAAAGGCAATCACAAGGGCTTTTAGGGAAAAGGGAAATAGAGAAAATTATTGTGCAATTGGTTCTGTAAAATCCAATTTGGGACATACCTCCGCAGCGGCAGGAGTGGCAGGAATTGAAAAAGTATTGTTATGCATGAAACATCGGACTTTGGTTCCTACGCTTCATTATCAACAGCCAAATGAGCATTTTGATTATGACCATTCACCATTCTATGTGAATACAAAATTGAAGGAATGGAAGGATGACTATCCAAGAAGAGCCTGTGTGAGTGCATTTGGCTTTAGTGGAACAAACAGCCATGTAGTGATTGAAGAATATGTGAAGGAAGAAAAACAAGAAAGAAGTAGAGAGAGGGCAGTGAATCAAATCTGTGTTCTCTCAGCAAAAAATAGAGAGTGCTTACAGGAAAAAGCACGAGAGTTATGTGAATATATTAGAAAGAACAAAGACTTATTGTTGGAAGATATTTTGTTCACTCTACAAGTTGGACGTGAAGAGATGGAAGCAAGAGCTTCTTTTGTGTTAAAAACAAAGGAAGAACTATGTGACAAATTAGAACAGATTTCTTTGGGAAAAACAGAGGGAGAAGTATTTTATCATGTTTGCAAAACAGGATTTGAAGGTGAGCCAATCGAACAAGAAATGTATCAGTCAGTATGGAAAAAACCAGATCGTGAAAACATCGAACGAGTACTAGAAAAGTGGGAAAATGGTGCTATTGTAGACTGGATAAAATTATGTCGCAACAGACACGGCAAACGAATTCACTTGCCGGTTTATCCATTTAGGAAAGATAAGTATTGGTTAGTTTCGGATGAAAAAGATATGAAGGGGCAAGACAAGGAGAACTGTGTTGCCTGGCTTCATCCATTGGTTCAGAAAAACTGCTCTTCTCTATCAGGGGTAAGATTCGAAACAGAACTGACAGGAACAGAACGATTATTGTTAGACCATAAAGTTGCTGGAAAGAGACTATTCCCCGCATCTGCATATATTGAAATGTTTTGGTTTGGTACGTTAGAAGTGATTGACAAAGAAATAAAAGATGAAATTATGGAGCAGAAGAAAAAGGTTGTTCTGAAGAAACTTTTATTTCAAGCACCGTTATGGGTAGAGAATGGAACGAAAAGAATATACCTCTGTTTTCGAAATAGGGATTCGTTGCTGCGGGCTGAAATTTATGAAATAGATGGAGATAGAAAGAATACACTTTGTGAATGTATTGTTGATATAGAAAAGGCTGGTGAACGAGAGAAAATCGATCGGGATGAAGAAAAACAGGCAAGAGCAAAGCAAGATTTGATTACAGGGGAAGAGTGTTATAAACAATTTGAAATCATGGATTTACAATATGGAAAAACGCATCAGGGAATTCAAAAAATATATCGTTTTAAGAATAAAGCCTATATTGATTTAGGGAAGGATAACCTAAACGAGGAAGAGTACTGTTTTGATATTGGTCTGTTAGATTCTGCGTTTCAGTCAGCGTATGGCTTGTATCAGGAATTAGATAACAGCAGGGCATATATACCTTATATGATTGAATCATGTGAATTGTTTAAAGGATGTAAGGAAAGAGCTACAGGAAAAATAGAAAGAATAGTAAGCAGCAGGGAGAGCAGAGTTGTGAATGTATCTTTATTTGACCAGACAGGTGAACTATGCCTGAAAATTAACGGCTTTCTAATGCAGCTTCAGAAAAGTCCTAAGGTTCATGTAATGAAGAATGTGAAAGAGGTAATTGATGAGGTAAGAAGGGGGCAGATGACGAGAGATGAATTCGAAACAGTGTTTGGAGAGTAAAAAGGATGAATTATTTGAAAAAATACAAAAGCAGAGTATAAGTAGCAAGGATGCAGAAAAAGAAATTGAAATAATCAGAAAACTTGGGGAGAAGTATATCGACTTCCTACAGGAGACAAAAAGAATTTTAGCAGAAATTTTGAGCATTAGTGTAGAAGAAATCTCAGAATATGCGTGCTTATCTGATTTAGGAGCAGATTTGGTAATAGTAAGTCAGTTAATCGAAAAAATAAGTATCAATTCGGAACACAATTAGAACTTGGCTTATTTGAAGAAAGCATGAATTTAGTGGGAATTATTTTTGAACTTGTAAATCAGAATCAGACTATGCCAAAAGTAAATCGTAGTGAAAAAATAATTGTGCAAGAAGAGTCTCTTGCACTTGCGAAGAAGTATGTGAGGACTTTAATATCTGAAGTCATGAAAATAGATCAGAATGATATAGAAGAGGATTGCGATTTAGACGCATACGGAATAAACTCCATCTATATCATGACGTTGCAAGATAGAATTGAAAAGGATTTTAGTGGAGTACCAAAGACTCTGTTTTTTGAATATAAAAATGTACTAGAATTAGCACAGTATTTTGAAAAATACCAAAAGGAAGGACTAATGAAACTCTTTGGAGAAGAGAATTTTGTAGAGCAGGAAGAAACGGTTGTAAAAGAGAACAGTGTTTCCATAAAGAGCACACAGGATTACAGTACAGATATTGCGATTGTAGGGCTTGCAGGCTCTTATGCAAAAGCCAAAGATGTAGAAGAATTTTGGGAAAATTTAAAAAGTGGTAAAGACTGTATATCTGAAATACCGAAAGAACGTTGGGATTATCAGAAATATCAAAGCAAAGAAAACAAAAAGAGCACAGTTCCTCATTGGGGAGGATTCATAGACGATGTTGATAAGTTTGATGCTGGATTTTTCCAGATTGCACCACGAGAAGCAGAAAAAATGGATCCACAGGAACGCTTGTTTTTAGAGTGTGTATATAAAACAATAGAAGATGCAGGTTATACGAGGAAAACAATTGCGTCAGAGGAAAAGTATGGAAAAGGAGCAAAAGTTGGTGTTTTTGTGGGAGCTATGTTTGAAGAGTATCAATTCTATGGAGTTTCGGAACAGGCTCATAACAATATGCGAACATTGAATGGAAGTAAATCATCCATAGCCAATCGAATTTCGTATTACTTTAACTTTCAGGGACCATGTGTTGCAGTAGATACAATGTGTTCTTCTTCATTGACAGCACTTTATATGGCGGGTGAAAGTTTAAAGAGAGGGGATTGTGAAGCGGCTATCGTTGGTGGTGTCAATTTGTCAATCCATACTAATAAATATATAGCCCTAAGCGAAGACAATTTTTTAGCAAGTGATGGACGTTGCAGAAGTTATGGAGAAGACGGAGATGGGTATGTTCCAGGAGAAGGTGTTGGAGCAATCTTAATTAAGAGACTGGATGAAGCAAAATTGGCAGGAGACCACATTTATGCGGTTATAAAAGGAGGGGCAATTAATCATGGTGGTAAAACGAATGGTTATTCAGTCCCAAATCCAAATGCAATGTCTGATTTAATTGAGAACGTGCTACATAAGACCAAAATCGATCCTAGAACAATCGGTTATGTAGAAGGCCATGGAACAGGAACTTCATTAGGTGATCCAATTGAAATTGCTGGTTTGAATAAGGTATATAACGAGTACACAAAGGATAAGCAGTATTGTGCCATTGGTTCGGTAAAATCGAATATTGGCCATTGTGAGGGTGCAGCCGGAATTGCTTCTTTGACGAAAATTCTGTTGCAGTTTAAGCATAAACAGCTGGTACCTTCCTTACACTCTGAAAAGCTGAATTCCAATATTCCATTTGAAAATTCACCATTTTATGTGCCTCAAGAACTACAAAATTGGAAGAGAATAACGCTTGAAGGTGACAAGAACATAGAATACCCTAGAAGAGCTGCACTTTCGTCATTTGGTGCAGGCGGTTCCAATGCGCATTTCATATTAGAGGAGTATATATCAGAAGAAAGTGAAGAAAGTGTAAAAAATCCACCATTTATTTTTGCACTGTCCGCAAAAAATGAATTGGCTTTAAAAAGAATGGCGCAAGAATATGTAACTTTTTTAGAAAAAAATACTTATACTAATAGTGATTTATACAGCATGGAATACACGCTTCTTTTTGGAAGAGAAGAAAAAGAAGTTCGTTTTGCGGCATACTATTCTAATACAGTAGAATTATTACAATGCTTACATAATTACCTAAATGGAATAGAGCATCCATGTTATCGTGTTGGAAAGAAACAGATGGGCAGTAAAAAGTTTAGTACAGGAAAGAAACTGACCAATGATGAAGTTGCTGTTTTATGGGAAGAAAAGAATATCGAAAGAATAATTGATATATGGACAAATGGACAAGAAATTGACTGGAATCCATTGTTCGAAGAGGGATATCCTAAGCGAATTAGCTTACCAACTTATTCATTTGAAAAAGTGTCACACTGGTTTACAAAAACAGAAAATAGAGATATTAAGCTACATCCGTTTTTAACAAGAAATGTATCGGACCTGTCAGAACAGAAATACGTGTGTCAAGTTACAGGAGAAGAATCGTATTTAAAGGGGCATGAATTGTTTGGAAAGAAGGTGCTTCCAGCATCAGCCTATCTGGAAATGATTCGTGAAGCAGTAGCTGAGGCTTGCCAAGATGATGACAAAGATAATTTGATTATTCAGAATGTAAAGTGGATGGAACCTTTTGTTTTGAATCAAAAATTGGACAATATCTATATTGGACTTATGCTTACTGGAGAAAGCAGTATTTATTGTGAGATATATAGTATAACGGATATTGCGGTTAAGATACATTGTCAGGCAACAGTTGGTTTTGAACCTAGTACACAAGCAAACATTAATTTGATGGCAATACAAGAAAAATGTACAGAGAGCGTATTTGAAAAGAAGGAAATCTATGATATTTTTGCTCAAAAAGGATTTGTGTATGCCAGTGAGCATAAGATACTGAACCAGATTTCCTGCGGAAAAGATATCTGTATGGCAAAGGTTGTTGCAGAACCATCTTCTTATCAGACATTGGATTCGAAGTATTTAGAACCAGGGGTACTAGATGCAGCAATTCAGTCTTTTATTGGATTAGTGGCACAGGAAGAAGATAGTCAGAGGATGATGCCATATCAGTTGAAGAAAATGGTATTACTTGCACCATTAGAAGAAGAACTATGGGTAGTGCTGACACGTGACAAGAAACGAAAAGAAGAACAGATTGTATCAATGCAGTTATGCACGAATTCAGGAAAAGTATGCCTTACAATGGAAGGGTTCTGTTACCGCAACATGGGTGTGGGACAAAAAGATAGTGTAACAACACTATTTACATCTCATTATAATAGAAGGTCACTGGATAGAACCGTTGATAGCAATCAGTATCAGAATAAAATAGCAGTCCTTCTTTCAGAGAAAACTAGGAATATAGCTAAGTTAGAGCTGCCAGATTATGAAATATATGAAATCATTCCACAAGGAGATCGGATTGATAATCGTTATGAGGATGCAGCAACTAAAATTTTGCGCATCGTAAAGGGGGTCATGAAAGAGCATGGATATGAGAAAACCTTAATTCAGACTCTTTGTATTGCAGAGAAATCAAGTCTGTATAGAGGAATATCCAAGCTTCTTAGAACTGCCGAAAGAGAAAATGGAAATGTAACAGGACAATATATTGAACTTTCATGTTGCGAAGAAAATGAACATATTGAGAGTTACTTTATTGAAAATGCAAAGACTAGTGATACTTGTATTTGTTACTCTGAACAAGGACGTACGGTACAGTCATGGAAGAAACTTAAGGAAGGCATTACGAATAGTAACAGCTTGTGGAAAGATGAGGGAGTTTATTTACTGACAGGTGGAATTAGTGGATTGGCTGAAATAACCATGAGACACATTGCATCTTCCGTTCAGAATGCGACTATCGTTCTAACAGGAAGAAAAGACTTAGAAGAGGTAAAAGACGTAATACAACAATACAAAGAATTACCTGCAAAGATAGCCTATTATCCAGTTGATATGACGGATTACAATAGGGTATGTGAAGTCGTCACAAGCATTTTAAATACATACAGTAAGATTGATGGTGTCTTATATGGTGCGGGAATATTAAGAGACTGTTATATTATAGAAAAAAATATTGAGGAATTTAAAATGGTCATGGCTCCTAAAATACATGGAATCGTGAATCTTGATTTGGCAACAAAGGACTGCCAAATGGACTTTTTCGTTGCGTATTCATCCATTGCAGGAGCAATCGGAAATGCAGGACAAGTTGACTATTCTTCCGCTAACGCATTTATGGATCAATATATGCATTATCGAAATGAACTGGTAAGTAAGAAAGAACGCTATGGACAATCTTTTGCTGTGAATTGGCCGTTATGGAAAGATGGAGGCATGAAAGTTGATGCTAAGATAGAACAGATTATCCGTAAAAACAAAGGAATTGTTCCAATGGAATCAGAAACAGGAATGAAGATTCTTGATTGTATTCTTTCTAATTCATTTGAGCAAATGTTAGTTGTAGAGAGTGAGCTTAATAGTGCTACGAAAGCAATCAAGAGCCTAGAAATCAACTTAGAAGAGACAGAAGAGATAAAATCGGAGAATTCTAAGGCAATTATAAAAGCAGTAGAAGAGACTGTTGATATAGAAGATAGAACGGTTGCGTATTTAAAGAAAATCGTAGCAGAGACGACACAGCTTCCTGTAGCAGAGATTAAGGAAAGTGTAGATTTTAATGATTTGGGTATGAATTCCATCTGGATACTTGAGATAAATGAAAAGTTAGAGAGAGACATAGGAGGATTATCTAAGACATTACTTTATGAACATCGTTGTATTGAGGATTTAAGTGAATATTTAATTGCCAATAAAAAAGGTGCGCTTAACAAGCTGTTTTCTGAGAAGAACGAAGGGAAACCAAGTACGGAATCAAGCACAAAACAAGTAAAACATGAATTTAAAAATGTGGGACATGTTAAGTCTAGGGTAAGTATGAAAGAAGTCGATAAGGAAGAAATTGCAATTGTTGGTTTAGCCGGCTCTTATCCACAGGCAGAGAACGTAGAAGAGTTTTGGAGCAATCTTTTAGAAGGCAAGGACTGTATTACTGAGATACCAGATGGTAGATGGAGTTACGATAAGTATAAGAAAGATGAAAAAGTTAGCTATAGTCGATATGGTGGTTTTTTGAAAGAAGTAGATAAATTTGATCCATTATTTTTTTGTATTTCACCTAGGGATGCCCAAACGATGGACCCACAGGAACGTTTATTCTTACAATGTTCCTATCATGCAATGCAGGATGCAGGGTATACACGTGAAAATATAGCACCACAGACAGCGTTTTGCGATGGAGCAAATGTAGGTGTTTACGTGGGTGTTATGAATGAGGAATACCAGTTCCTTGGAGTTGAAGAGCAAATGAAGGGAAATCCTGTAACTGTTAGTGGCAGTGCTGCTGCGATAGCAAATCGAGTTTCCTATACATTTAATTTTCAGGGGCCTAGTATCGCAATTGATACGATGTGTTCATCTTCTTTAACAGCAGTTTATCTGGCATGTGAAGCAATTCGAAATGGTGAATGTCAGGCTGCAATCGCAGGAGGCGTAAATATTTCAATTCATGCCAATAAGTATTTGGCACTTGGTCAGAATTATTTTACTTCTGAAGATGGACGATGCAGAGCATTTGGGGAAAATGGGAAAGGCTATGTACCAGGCGAAGGCGTTGGTGCAGTTGTATTGAAGTCACTCAAAAATGCAATAAAAGATAAGGATCATATTTATGGCGTGATAAAAGGTGGGGCAATCAATCATGGTGGTAAAACCCATGGATATACGGTGCCTAATCCGAATGCACAAGCAAATGTAATTAAAAGAGCTTTGGAAAAAGCACATGTAAATCCAAGAACGATATCTTATGTAGAAGCACATGGTACGGGAACCGCATTGGGTGATCCGATTGAAATTGCTGGTTTAACAAAAGCATATGAAGAAGCGACAAACGAAAAGCAATACTGTGGAATTGGTTCAGTAAAATCAAACATTGGGCATTGCGAAGGTGCTTCTGGAATTGCTTCCATTACTAAGGTGCTATTACAGATGAAACATAGAAAATTAGTATCTTCTCTTCATGCAGAAGTGTTAAATAGCAATTTGAATTTGGAAAAAACTCCATTCTACGTCCAAAGGAGAGTGCAAGAATGGAAACGACAGAAGGAAGTAATAGAGGGCATTGAAAGAGAGATACCGCTTAGGGCAGGTGTTTCAGCATTTGGAGCAGGTGGAACTAATGTTCATCTTATCTTGGAAGAGTATATGGAAAAAGAAGCAACTAGCTTGGAAACACAAGATAGAAAGGAAATACCACTTATTTTTGTTTTATCCGCAAAAAATGAATGGCAGGTAGAACAACAGGCAAATAATTTATTAAAAGCAATACAGGATGGGTTGATATCAGAAGAAAATAGTTATCAGGCAGCATATACTCTCCAATTTGGAAGAGAAGCGATGGATGAGAGGGTTGCAATGTTGGGCAGCACATTGGATGATGTTGGCAGTCTCTTAAAGAAATATGTGGAACATATTTCAGAAGAACGTATTATAACAGGACATGTGGATACTGCCGAGCGTATGACCAAGAAAGAGCGAAAAGTGCAGGAAGAAAAGGCAGCCATTGCATTTGAAAGGAAAGACTATAAACAGGTTGTTTCATTATGGATGCAAGGAGGAAAAATTGACTGGTCGTTATTATATGAAGGAGAATTTCCGCAGAAGATGAGTCTTCCTTGTTATCCATTTGAAAAGGAAGTATGCTGGTTAGAGAGAACGACGGACGAGATTATGTGTCGACCAAGTGGAACGATACAAAAGTTTGCGATTGAAAATGTCTCAACTCTTGCGGAGCAGAAATATGTAGTTACCTTAACGGGGCAAGAAAGTTATTTTGTTAATCATATTGTTGGTGGTAAGAAGATGCTTCCAGCGACAGCCTATATTGAAATTATACGTATGGTTGTTACACAGGCACTGTCTCTTAATAGGGAAAAACAGGCTATAAAAATTAAGAATATTATGTGGCTGCATCCACTAGTTGCAGAAGAGAATAAAACAAACAAGTTGACCATATCGTTAAGACTGGAATACAAAGCAGAAGAGAAAGTAGTACTATTTCGAATTTTCAAAGAAGATGATTCGGCGATATATTGTAAGGGAGAAGTTTGTGAAGTACCATTTGTACAACAGAATATGAAGCGTGATGAAATTATGAAAGACTGTACAAAGTCATTGCATCCAGAAGATTTATATAAACGATATGAACAGTATTCCATTACATACAAAAACGAACATCGTTCTGTTGAAAAACTCTATTTGGGTCAAGACGTGCTAGTTGCAAAGATTGATACAAAGCAAAGCAGCGAGAAGCAAAGCATGTCCCTAGATCCTGCTGTGGCAGATTGCGCATTACAGTCATGTGCAGGGTTTGTGTTAGCAAGTGGAGAAAAGGAAGAACAGGGTAGACTAGCAATTCCTTTTAAAGCAAAAGAGATTCTTATATTGGATGGAACACAGCCTTGTATGTGGGCAGTTGTACACAGAACAAGCCTAGATTCATCAGAGGAATATCAGATAGATTTATGCAAAGAAGATGGTACCGTTTGTGTTGAAATGAAAGGGCTTAAGACAAAGGAATACAAGGAACAAGATAGTAAAAATGAGTTAATAACCCATGTCTATTATGAAAAGACGAGCGAAGTAGAGATAATGACGCTAGAGGATAAAGAAGAAAACATTATATTTCTGTGTGAAGATGCTCCTTTTGATATACGAAACCAGGTGAAAACGTATCAGAATGTATATGAGGTAAGAGAAAATTATACCGAGAAGGATTATGAGAGTATTCTTACAAAGGTATCGAAAGTAAACAAAATTCTGTTTGTTATGGGCAAAAATAATCCTTCCATACTAATGAAGGAAGACTTCTTAGAGAAGCAGAAAAGTGGAATTCTACAGTTTTATAGGCTGATAAAAGCTATGGACATGAGACTTAATAAGAATCAAAACTGTTCCGTTTGTGTTATCACGTATCAGACTGTTCCGTTTTTGAACGAAGAAGTCTGCGATCCGAAAAATGCTGGTATGCAGGGAATTGTTCGAACAGTAGCAGTTGAGTATCCACACTGGGATATTTGCATGTGTGACTTAGATAATCAGTTTGTAACACCAGTACCATTTGTCAGAGACTTGACTCTTGCTCATAATGCAGTGTTATTAAGTCGTAATGGTGTGTGGTATCGATACAAACTGGAAACAGTCAAATTCCCAGTAAGACAAGATAGAACGGTATATCGAAATCAGGGCGTGTACGTCATGATAGGTGGTAATGGAGGAATTGGAGAGGTTTATAGTAAATACTTGATTGATACTTATAATGCAACTGTTGTCTGGCTTGGAAGAAGGAAAGTATCTGATGTAATACAAGACAAAATAGATGCATTTTCAAACGGAATTGGAAGAGTAGAATACTATTCTTGTGATGCAAGCAGTTTGGAACAGCTAACGGCTACTTATAATCAGTTGAAAGCAAGACATGGTAAAATAAATGGAGTGATACATTCAGCAATTCTGTTGGCAGATAACCGTATTTCCAATATGGAAGAATCGGATTTCGAAACAGTTTATGATACCAAAATGAAGATTTGCCTGCGTATGGCACAAGTATTCCAAAATGAAGAATTAGATTTTATGCTCTTCTTCTCATCGCTACAAGCATTTTCAAATGCGTTAGGCCAGGCCAATTATGCAGCAGGCTGTTCGATGAAAGATGCTTATGCTAAAATGCTTTCCTATAAATTGAATTGTGATTGCAAAGTTGTGAATTGGGGTTACTGGGGAAATCAAGGTATTGTTGCTTCACGAAAATATAGAGAAAAGATGAAACGTTTAGGAGTTGACTCTATACGCGAAGCAGATGCCATGGAGTTTATAGAAAGCTTGCTTGCTTCTCCATTGCAACAGGCTGGTTATATGAAGATAAATGAAAATTATAAGAAAAATCCATTGCAAAGCAGTGTAGAACTTAGCATACTGCCAGACAGTTCCAATACTACGTTTGAGAATATAGATTCTGTGGTAGGGCTAGACGAACAAGCTGGACAGCTAAAACCAGAGTTTGAACCAGAGTTAGAAGATATGATTGTGAAGATGTTATATGTAGTTTTAACAGACATTGGCTTGATTCACAACAATAGAGTGGAGAAACATGCTTTAGATGGCTGGTTAAAGAAAGTAAAACAATACGATAAGTGGCTGTTAGGTACAATTCATCTGTTACAGAAATTTAATGTGTTACAGCAGACAAAAGATGATTTTATAGTAAATGGGGCACTTGACTTAGACGTATTTGAAATAAGAAGAAAATGGAGAGAAGAGACACTGGAATGGAGAAAAAATGAGGAAATAAGCAGGTATACCAATGCAATCATTCCAGTGATTGAAAAGCTCCCAGTAATTCTTGAGGGAAGATGTAAGGCAACAGATGTAATTTTCCCAAATGGGTCCATGGAATTAGTAGAACCAATTTATAAATATGATAAGACCGTACATTTCGCCAATTATAAACTGGCTTGTTATATTGAAGAGTATGTAAGACAAAAGAGCAGACAAGGTGACACTGTATCCATATTCGAAATAGGAGCAGGAACTGGTGGAACAAGTTATCAGGTGTTCAAAGCGTTGAAACCATTAGAATCCTATGTAGATGAGTATTGTTATACTGACCTTTCGAAAGCGTTCTTGTCTTTTGCAGAAAAAGAATATTGTAGTGAGTATCCTTTTGTGAAGCTGCGCATTTATGATGTTTCCAATGGATGCGACAAGGATTTAGAAGGTAAATACGATATTGTGTTTGCAACAAATGTTATCCATGCAACAAAAAGTATTAGCCAATCCATACAAAATATGAAACATTTACTGAAACCAGGTGGAATTGTTATTTTAAATGAGATGGTTTGTAATTCTGTAGTAACGCATTTGATCTTTGGACTCTTAGAAGGATGGTGGCTGCATGAAGATGGAGACATTCGTATCGAGGATTGTCCATTGCTTAGTGAAATGAACTGGATGGCTGAACTTAGGAAGGAAGATTTCGATCATGTTATCACTTCAAAATTCATGTCAGGACAGGAGCTGATATTAGGAAAAAGCAATGGCTGTATTAGAAAGTGTGATACGACAGTTTCCATTGAGAATGCGGAGAATGCGGTTGAATGTACACCAGTAAAAGAGCAGAAGATTGTGAAAGAGAGAATGATAGATCAAGGAACCAGACTTAAGAGAAAGACAGAAAAATATATCAAAACAGTGCTAGGAGCAGAACTTAAGATTGCAAAAGAAAAATTGAAAGGAAATGCACAGTTTGATACATATGGTTTAGATTCTATCATTATTACAAAGATTACGGCGGAGCTAAAGAAACAGTTTAAATCGGTGGATAACAGCTTGTTTTTTGAATGTCAGACAA